>NZ_JARRQY010000035.1:0-50680 GCF_037381185.1 Acidihalobacter sp. | reverse complement strand
TGCATTCCAGCACTTCCGCCGGCTTTTTGTTCTCGCCGCAAGCCCGTATCCTATGAGTTTGCCAATACCAGCCGTGTCCATGTTCGAGCGCATCCGCGAAATCCCCTATAACTACACCTCGTTCTCCGATCGGGAGATCGTTATCCGCTTCCTAGGCGAGGATGCGTGGGAAACGCTCAACCGCCTGCGTTCCACGCGCCGTACAGGGATCTCGGCGCGCATGCTGTTCGAGGTGCTGGGCGACATGTGGGTGGTGACCCGCAACCCCTATATCCAGGACGACCTGCTCGCCAACCGCAAGCGTCTCAAACAGCTTATCGAGGCGATGAACCACCGGCTCGATCAGATTGTGACTCGTGCGGAGGGCAGCGAGGATGCCCTGGTTTTGGCCCGGTCAGCGCGAGAGGCGGTCAGGCGGTTCGCAAACGACTTCCCGGAGCAAGGTAAACGCCGCGCGCGAGCGCTGCGGCGTTTCTCACGGGATATACCGGCGGCGCGATCCCGCTGACGCCGGACAGCGCGGTGATCAACACCGAAAAGCTCGAAGGGCTGTCCTCGGTCGAGCGGCGGCGCTTGCCCGAAGTCGAGCAGGAAGTGGCGACGGTGCGAGCCGAGGCCGGCGTGGTGACCAAACGGGTATCCGAGCTGGCCGCCGCGCAGGGTTTGGTGTTCGCGGTCGACCCGACTTCGCAGGATGCCTCGACCATCGGCGGCAACGTGGCGATGAACGCCGGCGGCAAGAAGGCGGTGCTGTGGGGCACGACGCTGGACAACCTGGTGTCCTGGCGCATGGTGACGCCGGATGCGCAGTGGCTGGAGGTCGAGCGTCTCGGACATAACCTGGGCAAGATCCACGATCAGGACACCGTGCGTTTTCGCCTGACGCGCTTCAAGCCAGACGGGCGCACCCCGCTCGGCGAGCCGAAGGTGCTGAGTTTCCCGGGTCGGGCATTTCGCAAGGCGGGGCTTGGCAAGGACGTTACCGACAAATTCCTCGGTGGCCTGCCGGGTGTGCAGAAGGAGGGCTGTGACGGCCTGATCACCTCCGCGGTGTTCGTGCTGCACCGCATGCCGTCGTTCATACGCACTGTGTGCATGGAGTTCTATGGCGCCGACCTGCGCGATGCGGTGCCTGCCATCGTCGAGATCAAGGACGCGCTGGATGCGGATCCGGAGGTGGTGTTGTCCGGCCTCGAGCATCTGGACGAACGCTACGTGCGCGCGGTGAAGTACACGCCTAAGGGGACCCGCGGCGAGCGCCCGAAGATGGTGCTCATCGCGGATATCGTCGGCGACGACGAGGACGCGGTCGCGCGCGCCGCCTCGCGCGTGGTGCGGTTGACCAATCAGCGCGGCGGCGAGGGTTTCGTTGCCACCAGTCCGGAAGCGCGGCGGCGCTTCTGGGCCGATCGTTCGCGCACGGCGGCCATCGCCGCGCATACCAACGCCTTCAAAATCAACGAGGACGTGGTCATTCCGCTGGAGAACCTCGCCGCCTACAGCGAGGGTATCGAGCGCATCAACATCAATCTGTCGATGCGCAACAAGTTGCGTATCGTGGATGCGATGCTCGGATGCCTGCGTGGTGACCTGCCTGAACTCAAACGGGTGCCGGGCTACGAGAAGAGCGAGGAGGGCGAGGCGGAGCTGGCGGTCAAGCGCGATGCGGCGCTGAGTTATCTTGATGGCATCAAGGCGCGCTGGGAAGCCATGCTGGCGCACGCCGACGAGGCGGCGGCGGAGCATTCCGGGTTGTTGCCGGAAACGATGCGCGCCGATCTGCGCGAAGGCGATACGCTGATGGCGCTGCTGCTGCGTCGCAGCCTGCGTGTGTCCTACCGGGCCGAGGTCGAGCGCCCCCTCAAGGAGATCTTCGAGGGGCGTGAGTACGAACCGCTACGCGAACGCCTGGACGCGCTGCACGCGCGGGTGCTGTCCAGTCGCCTGTTCGTGGCGCTGCATATGCACGCCGGCGACGGCAACGTACACACCAACATCCCGGTCAATTCGAACGACTACGCCATGATGCGCGAGGCCGAGCAGGTGGTCGACGAGGTCATGGCGCTGGCGCGTTCGCTGGATGGCGTGATCTCGGGCGAACACGGCATCGGCCTGACTAAGATGCAGTATCTGGACCCGCAGGTGGTCGAGGCCTTCGCCACCTACAAGCAGGAGATCGATCCGGAGGGGCATTTCAACCAGGGCAAACTGATGCCGGGTTCTGGTCTGGCTGGGGCCTATACGCCGTCGCTGCGCCTGGTCGAACAGGAAGCGCTGATTCTGGAGGCCAGTGAGCTCGGCGACCTCAACAATGACATCAAGGACTGTCTGCGCTGCGGCAAGTGCAAGCCGGTGTGTAATACGCACGTGCCGCGCGCCAATCTGCTTTACTCGCCGCGTAACAAGATTCTTGGTACGGGGCTGATGATCGAGGCCTTTCTCTATGAGGAACAGACCCGTCGCGGCATTTCCCTGCGTCACTTCGAGCAGATGAACGAGGTGGCCGATCACTGCACCGTTTGCCACAAGTGCCTCACGCCGTGTCCGGTGAACATCGACTTCGGCGACGTGACCATCCGCATGCGGCATATCCTCAAGCAGCGCGGCAAGCGGCGCGCGAGTCCGGTGACGGCGCTGTCGATGGCGTTTCTCAACGTCAAGGACCCGACTACCATCCGGGCCATGCGCAAGGCCATGATCCAGTGGGGCTACAAGGCGCAACGCACTGGGCACAGCGTATTTCGCCGCTTTGGGTTGCTACGCAACAAGCGCCGCCCGTCGGCGACCGCGGAGCGCGCCTCGTTGCCGACGCAGGTCGTGCAGTTCGTCAAGAAGCCGATGCCCGGCAAGCTTCCGGCCCGCACCATGCGCGCTTTGCTGGACGTGGAGGACAACACCTTGGTGCCGGTGCTGCGCGATCCGGCGCGTACCACGGAGGATTCGGAGGCCGTATTCTATTTCCCCGGCTGCGGCTCCGAGCGCCTGTTCAGCCAGATCGGTCTCGCTACCCTGACCATGCTCTATGAGACGGGAACACAGACGGTTCTGCCGCCCGGTTATCTATGTTGCGGCTATCCGCAGACCTCCAGCGGCGATGCGGAGAAGGGCAAGGCCATCACCACCGAGAACCGGGTGTTGTTTCATCGCGTGGCCAACACGCTGAACTACCTCGACATCAAGACGGTAATAGTATCCTGCGGTACCTGCATGGATCAGCTGCTCAAGTACGAGTTCGAGCAGATCTTTCCCGGTTGTCGCCTGCTTGATATCCACGAGTTCCTGATGGAAAAGGGCGTCAAGCTCGATGGTGTCGAGGGCGTGCAGTACCTCTACCACGATCCCTGCCATACGCCGATGAAGACCTATAATCCCACCTCGGTGGCTTCGACGCTGATGGGGCAGGGCGTGCAACTGTCCGATCGCTGCTGCGGCGAGGCGGGAACCTTTGCGGTGAGCCGTCCGGACATCGCCACGCAGGTACGCTTCCGAAAGGAGGAGGAGCTGCGCAAGGGGATTCGCGACCTGACGGGGGCGGATACCGCAGACAGCGGCAATGTGAAGTTGCTGACCAGCTGTCCGGCCTGCCAACAGGGTTTGTCGCGCTACGCTGAGGATACCGGCCTTGATACCGACTACATCGTGGTCGAGCTGGCACGCAAGCAATTCGGGGAGGATTGGGCCGAGCGGTTCGTGGAGCAGGCGAATCGCGGCGGAATCGAGCGGGTGCTGCTGTAGACGTCTCCGGTCAGGCCCGGAGCGTGCGCTGGCGCGTCCCGGGCCTTTGTGAGCCGGCCTAGTTCAAGGTCTGGACGCCGTTTTCGCCACTCAGGATGAGGACGTCGGCTGGGCGCGCCGCAAAAATGCCGACCGTGACCACGCCGGGGATCATGTTCAGTTCGGTCTCCATCTTGACCGGGTCGAGGATGTCCAGGTTGTGTACGTCGAGGATCAGATTGCCGTTGTCGGTGGTGAAACCCTCGCGCAGGACGGGCTTGCCGCCACGCTTGACCAGCTCCCGACCGACGAAACTGCGCGCCATCGGAATGACTTCCAGTGGCAGCGGGAAACGCCCCAGGTAGTTGACCAGTTTGCTGTCGTCTGCGATGCAGACGAAGCGATCGCTGGCGCCGGCGACCACTTTCTCGCGCGTCAGTGCGCCGCCGCCGCCCTTGACCAGATGCATTTGCCGGGTGGCCTCGTCGGCGCCGTCGACGTAGAGCTGAAGCTGGCCGGTGGCGTTGAGGTCCAGCACCGGAATACCGTGATCGCGTAGTCTCTGAGCCGATGCTTCGGAGCTGGCGACGGTACCGTCGATGCGGGCCTTGATGCCGGCCAGCAGATCGATGAAGTGGTTGGCGGTCGAGCCGGTGCCGACGCCCACGACCATGCCGTTCTCGACATAGCTGAGCGCCGCCTCGGCAGCGGCTTTCTTCATTGCATCCTGGTCCATGGTCTCGTCCGTTGTGTAGGTTCTGGATGCATCATACTAAGACGAGCCGAGGATAGGCGATACTCGGCGTGTCTATGCGCATTCGCCGCTCGGGTGGGGGCGGAATCTTCGGCGCCCATGATCGCTTTGGCCCCTGTTTACGCGATGGGGCGGTGCGTTTTGCCCGGCGCGGAACGAGTTGGATCAGGTCGGTTCGCCGCCCGGCGGAAACCGCGGAAACGCCGGTCGATCTGGACGGCGCCTGGATCGACCGGCGTCTCGGGCAGGCTGTCAGCTGGCGGCCCGAAAGCGTTCGAAGCCGCGAGTCAGGTCGTTCTTGAGATCCTGTACGTCTTCCAGGCCGATGTAGAAGCGCAGGGCCGGGCCTTCGGCTTGCCACGTGGTGGCCGTACGTATCCTGCCTGGATCGAATGGGGTAACCAGACTTTCGAATCCCCCCCAGGAATAGCCCATGCCGAATAGCTTGAGATCGTCGAGCATGGCGGCGACGGCTCGTTGCGGGGCCGGGTGCAGAATCACCGAGAACAATCCCGACGAGCCGGTGAAATCACGCCGCCAGAGCGCATGGCCGGGGTGCTGTTCCAGTGCCGGGTGCAGCACTCGCGCGACTTCGGGGCGCTGTTCCAGCCAGTGCGCCATGTCCAGCGCCTGGCGCTCGGATTCGCGCAGGCGAAGGTTCAGCGTGCGCAGCCCGCGCAGGCAGAGAAAAACGTCCTCGGGGCCTACGGTGCTGCCCAGGCCGACGTGAGTCGCGCGCAGCGCGGGCCAGTATTCGGCGTTGGCCGAAGCCAGGCCGAAGAGCAGGTCGGATGCGCCGCTCAGGTATTTGGTGCCGGCTTCGATGACGATGTCCGCGCCGTGGCGGTGCGCGTCGAACATCAGCGGCGTCGCCCAGGTGTTGTCAATGATGACCGCCGCGCCGTGCGCGTGTGCGGCTTCGGCGATGGTCGGCACATCCTGGATCTCGAAGGTCAGCGAGCCTGGGGATTCGAGAAAGACGGCCCGGGTGTTCGGGCGCATGAGTTCGGCGATGCCGGCTCCGACGAGCGGGTCGTAATAGCTCGTTTCGACGCCGAAGCGCTTGAGCATCTTGTCGCAGAAGCTGCGCGTGGGGCCGTACACCGAGTCGGTGACCAGCAGGTGATCGCCGGCTTGCAGCACGGCGAGCAGAGAGGTGGTGATCGCCATCAGGCCGGAGGGCGCCAGGATGGTGCCGGCGGCGCCGGCCAACTCGGACCAGGCATCCTGCAGGGCGGCGATGCTCGGGTTTCCAAGCAGGCCGTAGGTGAACTCGGCGCGGTCGTTGAGCAGGTCGTCCATGCTCTCGAACAGCACCGTCGAGCCGCGGTAGATCGGCGGATTGACGAAGCCGTGCTGGGCGGCGGTGTCGCGGCCGAGATGCGTGAGGCGGGTGCTCGGCTGCAGATCGCCGGTGATGTCATTCCGGGTGTCGTTTGTCTTGCCCTGACTCACGTGGCCTCCTGGCGGTTGGATGTGATTTGGGTGTGAGAAAGAATATACCTTGAATCATGGATAGTGTTTTTAATGTATGCTTTTGATTGTTTGATTTTGGGTTATTCATGCTCAATAAAAGTTACTTCAAGGTAAATAAATCTAATCAGATGTTACGTGGATAAATTCGATCGCAATATTCTCGCCTGCCTGCAGGCGGATGCAACGCTCTCCATAAGTGAGATCGCACAGCGGGTCGGTTTGTCGCCGACGCCGTGCTGGCGGCGCATTCAGAAACTGGAGGAAGCCGGCGTGATCACCAAGCGCGTCGCGCTGTTGAATCCGGACAAGCTGAATGTCGGCGTCACCGTGTTCGTGTCCGTGCGCACCAGCGAGCACGACATGGACTGGCTCGAAACCTTTGCCCGCGGCGTGGCGGAAATTCCGGAGGTGGTGGAGCTGTACAGGATGAGCGGCGACGTGGATTACCTGCTGCGTATCCAGGTGCCGGATATCGCGGCATACGATACGGTCTACAAGAAGCTGATCAGCCTGGCGCGGCTGCAGGACGTGAGTTCGAGCTTTGCGATGGAGCGGATCAAGTCGACGACGGAACTGCCGTTGGACTATATCGCGGGCAGTGGATGATCGACTCGGCCGGACGGAGCTGCGTCCGCCCGGCCGGCTGCTTTGATGGACGATCAGTTCGCGTTCTGCTGTCCCGTCGGGGTCGCCGGAACCATCTTGGTCGTGACCATGTCGACTTTGACCGTGACGCGGCGGTTGGGAGCGAGGCACTTGACCAGTGGTTTCCAGCCGGACACCCCCTTGCATTGCACCACCGGATCGGCAGGTCCCATACCGACGCTCTGGATCTTGTTGGCGGAGATGTCGTAGTGCTGTTTGATGTAGGTGGCAACGGAGTCGGCGCGTTTTTGCGATAGCTTCATGTTGTAGGCGCGCGGCCCGATGCGGTCGGTGTAGCCGGTTATCTTCACCGATTGCACCTCGGAGTCCTTGATGCTCTTGAGCTGACTGTCGAGGAGCTGGGCTTGCTCGGGCGTGACCGCATACTTGTTGAAGCCCATGGTGGCCTTGCCTGAGGCGGTTTCGTTCAGGGTGATCATCTTGGGCTTGGGCTTGGGCTTGGGCTTGGGCAAAGGCGCCGGTGTGGGTTCGGGCTTGCTGGTGGAGACTGGCGCCGGTTTGGGCTTTGGCATCAGTTGCGAATCGCATGCGGCGGTCGCGTTCTTGCTGGTCCAGCTTCCGGTGTGCCAGCACTGGCCATAGCTGTTGTGCCAGGTCTGGCCGGCACTGTTGACCCAATAACCGGGCGCGGCGAAAGCGGACAGGGGCAGGGCGAGGCCGATGCCGAGAGCCAGCTGACGCAGAGCGGGGCGACTGATGTGACGCATTGAACACCTCCTTGTAGTGAAAGTCGGCTGCCGCCATTCGGGTAGCCGTCGCGAAGCATTTTTCGTTTCTGGCGAAAAAGGCTCAACTGTCGTCTGTTACCGACGTTTCGTCGGTTATGCCTTGCATCTTACGCTCAGGTTGTTGCCGAGAGGCGACGAATTATGCTCCGTCGCAGCTAGTCATCCTCTTCATCGTCTGTATCCTCGTCATATTGCTCCTCCAGCAGAATTGCCCAAAGCGCTTCGTGATGCTCGACGAGTCGCAGCAGTTCGTGGCGAAAGCCGAGCAGCGTTTTCTCGAAGCGGGCGAAGTCGTCGCCGCCGTTCACCGACTGGGCGGCGCGTTCGAGCCCGAGCAGGACGTCGCGCAGTTTGACGCTCGCGCCCATCGCCCCCTTGATCTGCTCGCGTGGCTGTGGAATCCAACTGCGGTCGTTGGTCAGTGAACGTAGACCCTCGCCGCTCTCTAGCAGACGTTTGCGTAGACGGTCGACGGCGCCGATTTTGCTCGAGCGGACGTCGCCGAATACCGCCAGATCGAGCAGAGCGAGCCAGTCGCGCCGCAAAGCAGCGACGTGGTTGCAGTCGAAGTCGAAGGAGGCGCTGACGCGGTCGGGATCGAAAGCCATAGGGGGGCTCCTTGCGGGAAATGGGACTTAGGCGGGTTTTTCCGAGGCGAGGCGGGTGTCGAGTGCGTCCAGGCGCTGGGGCGTGCCGACGTCGATCCAGTTGCCGCGGTAGTGTTCGCCGGATACGAGGCCTTGCGCCATCGCTTTACGTAGCAGCGGAGCCAGCGGTTGCGGACCCTCGCCCAGCCCGTCGAACAGTTCGGGCCGGTAATAGCCGATGCCGCTGAAAGTGAGCCGTGGCCCGCCGCTGTCGCTGGCACGATCGCCGTGCAGCGAGAAATCGCCTTGTGGATGTTGTTCGGGATTGTCGACCAGCACGAGATGGGCAAGTGCTTCGCCGGGGTCGAACGGGGTGAGCGGATGATCGCACCAGATGTCGCCGTTGACGACCAGAAACGGCGCGTCGCCCAGCAGCGGCAGCGCATGGCGTATGCCACCGGCGGTTTCCAGCGCTCCGGGCGGTTCCTCGGAGTAGCGGATATGCAGACCGAAGCGGCTGCCGTCGCCCAGCGTTTCCCGGATCTGTTCGCCCAGCCAGGAGAGGTTGACGGCTACCTCCCGGTAGCCGGCAGTGGCTAGGCGTTGCAGTTGGTGTTCGATCAGCGTCCGTCCGCCTACGCGCAGCAGCGGCTTGGGGGTGTGGTCGGTGAGCGGGCGCATGCGTTCGCCGCGTCCGGCGGCGAGGATCATCGCGCGCATGCTGACAGCTTCCGATCCAGCTGGGTTGGGATGTCCAGGGCCTTGAGCAGGTCGGCCAGGGGTGCGGTGTCCGCGTAGCGCGGTGCGGTGTGCATCACGTAGGCCAGCACGCGGGGCAGGTCGGCGAGATAGCCCATCTTGCCGTCGCGATGGCAGAGTCTGGCGAAGATACCGAGCACCTTCAGCTGGCGTTGCAGACCCATGAGGTCGAACCAGCGCAGGAAGGTATTGTCGGCGACTGCGGCGCAGAGGCCGGCGCCGACCGCATGGTCGCGATAGTCCAGGGCCCAGGCGCGAACGCGCTCGTCGGGCCAGGCGACATAAGCGTCGCGCAGCAGGGACACGAGATCATAGGTCAGCGCGCCGCGGACGGCGTCCTGATAGTCGAGCACACCGGGTTTGTCCTGGGCGGTGAGCATGAGGTTGCGCGAGTGGTAGTCGCGATGTACGAAGACCTGGGGCTGTTCGAGCGCGTTGGCGACCAGAACGTCTTCGATCGCATTCAGCGTGGCCTGCTGTGTGGGCGAAAGCTGTAGGCCGAAATGGCGGCCGAGGAACCACTCGGGAAACAGCGCCATCTCGCGTTCAAGCGTGCTGCGGTCGTAGTCGGGCAGGTCGGCATGGGACGCGCGCTGGATGCGCAGCAGCATGGCGAAGGCGTCGCTGTAGAGGGAGTTGGCGGTGTCGGGGTTCAGTTCGGCGAGGTAGTGCGTGGAGCCGAAGTCTTCGAGCAGGGCGAAGCCCTGCGCCGCGTCGTGGGCGTGGACCCGGGGTACGTGAACGCCGGCGTCGGCGAGGCGCCGGGTGACGTCAAGAAACGGTGCAAGCGCTTCCTGCTCCGGCGGGGCGTCCATGACGATGTAGTCATGACCCGCGGTGGTGCGGGTACGGAAGTAGCGTCTGAAACTGGCGTCGCCGGAGGCCGGCTGCAGCGCGTCGAATTTGTCGAGTTGGGTGGCGAGCCAGCTTCCGATGGCTTGGAGGCGGAGATCGTTCGGCATGTGGAAAGGCTGCGGCAGTGCGGATTCAGAACGCAGTATACGCAAGCGAGAGCACGCCGAGGGCGGCGCTGGCGAAGAGCACGCCGAGCACGCGCAGCCCCAGCCGCCGATGGCCTACGGCGGCGGCCAGTACGCCTTTGGTCAAGGTGTTGGAAATGGCGGCGATGACGATAGCGATGGCTGCGACGGAGAGGGCAAGGTCGCCCTGCGTCATGCGTGCCACCGACAGGTTGATGGGATCGACGTCGGTGACGCCGGAAACGGCGGCGAGCAGATACAGCCCGGCGTCGCCCAGAGTGCGCTTGATCGCTTCGGCCAGCAGCAGGATGACGGCGAGCAGCGCGGCGAAACGCAGGGCCTGGCGCAACTCCAGCGGATTCTGAAGCTCCGGCGGATGGGGAGTGGCCGCCGGCGTGCGGCGCCACAGCAGGGCAGCCCCGAGATAGGTGGCGACGGTCATGACGCCGAGCGGAAGCGCCAGGCGGGTGCCCAGTTGATGGTTGACCGCGCTGGCAATGATCAGCGTGCGCGGGAACATGGTGCCGCATGCGGCCAGGATGCCGGTGGCGTACAGACTGGCTTGCTCCGGCGTGCTGCGGCTCAGGCGCGAGAGGTTGAGGGTGACGGCGGTGGACGACGCCAGCCCGCCGAACAGTCCGGTGTAGAGCGTGCCGCGCCTGGGGCCGGCGAGGCGCATGGCGATGAAACCGGCGAAGGACAGGCCGGCGATGAGTACGACCATCCACCACAGCGTGTATGGGTTGAGCACATGCCATGGACCGAAGCCCTGGTCGGGCAGGATCGGCAGGACGACGACGGAGATCAGGAGCAGGCGCAGCGCCGCGTAGAAGGTCCGCTCCTCGAGTTCGTGTATCCAGTGGTGCAGCGTGGGCTTGAAGCCGAGCAGCAGGGTGGCGACGACCGCTGAAGCCGCGGAAAGATAGTAGGCGCCGCTGGCTGCAAGCAGGCCCAGCGCATAGGTCACCAGGGCGGCGATCAGGCCGATCAGGCCGATCAAGCCGAAGGTGCGGATGCCGGCGATGCGCGTTCCTTCCGGCGCCTCGCGGGCCTGCCAGCCGCGCTCGAGCCCGATGAGCAGGCCCTGGGCCAGGGCCAGGCCGAGCAGGTGGATGTCGCTGAATTCCGGCATGTCGCGACCAGGCCGCCCTAGCTCACAGCGCCGCTCCGGCTCGCGTTCAGTGCAGCTGCACGGGTTCGCGCTGCAGGTCGATGATCAGGTCGCGGATGCGGGTGGCGTCCTCGGCTTCCGGCTGGGCGACGAGATAGTGTCGCAGGTCGCGCAACGCCGCCGGCGCATAGTCTACCTCGTAGAACAGCAGGCCCCGGTCGCGGTATTCCTCGTCGAGGTGAGGGTCGATCGTGATGATCAGGTCGATGACCTCCAGGGCTCGCTGCACTTCGCCCTGCTGGCGGTAGATGCCCTTGAGGTTGCGCAGCATGCGTACCAGGATCTCGCGCTTGCCGGCGCGGTGCAGCAACGACTGCATCGCGCCCGGCGTCCGGCCGTACTGCGTCTGCAGGCGCTGGCGCAGGTCTTCCTCGTCCAGGCTCACGCCGCCGTTGAAGGGATCGAGCACAACCTGCCCGCCCATGACCGTCAGTTTGACCAGAAAGTGGCCTGGGAAGGAAACGCCTTCCAGCTCCAGGCCGATACGGCGGCCGATGTCCATGTAGACCAGTGCCAGCGTGATGGGGATGCCGCGGCGGCGATCGAGAACGTCGTTGAGGAAGCTGTTGCGCGGGTTGTAGTAGTCCTCGTCGTCGCCGCCGAAACCAAGTTCCTCGAACAGGAATCGGTTCAGGTAGGCGATGCGGGTGGGGACGTCGCTATCCGCCGGGATCCCGTCGGACAGGCTTTGTGCCCAGCGCGCGAGGCGGTCGAGATAGGGCGCTGGATCGAGCGATGGGTAGGCGCTGCGGGCGATCAGCAGGGCCGAGGTGGTGAGGTCGAGTTGCTCCTCGGGAAGAGTGGCGTGTCGCTGCAGCGTGTCGCGTAGTTCGTCGTACATCTCACCCTCCGCAGTGTCGTCCCATGCCTGAAGCATGAGGCCGGTTGCGCCTCGGTTCAAGTCGGGCGGCGCATAAAACGGGGTGAGGGCATGGCGCGTCTCAGTTGAGGTAGCCGCGGCAGCTATAGAGGAAGTAGGTGGTGGCGGGCTTGCCATGCAGGTCGATCGGGAGCTTTTCCGCCAGGGCGCAGTGGCCGAACTTGGCGCGCCATGAGGAGATATTTCCGTGGAACTGATAGGGAACCACGAGAATCCCGCGCGCGCCCTTGGCCGGACTGCCGTACCAAAGGTCGAGTTGGTGCAGCCTGTGAGTGGTGATCTGCACCGGTGTCGGGTACGCGTACCAGGCGAGATGACTGGCGTAGGACCAGTCGCCGGCGAACAATACCGGGGCCGTGCCGGGCGTATGCGCCTGCCGCGTGCGCAGTGCCTCGGCCGCCAGCGCCGCCTGTTGCCAGCCGTACAGGTCGGCGAGTGGGTTGTGATTGGTTTTGAACGGAATCCAGGGCGCGGCGAACTGGCTGAGGATGACGGCGCCGAGCAGCAGCGAATAGGCTGCGGACAGGTAGGTTCCGATGCGTAGCCAGCGGGAAGTTCCCCAGTAGCGCTGCAGCCAGTAGGCGATCGGGATGCTGAGCACGGCCCAGCCGGCGGCGGTCCAGTGCGGCAGCGAGACGCGCAGGCCCGAGGAGGCGTCCAGCAGTATCAGTACCGGCGCGGCGACGGCCAGCAGCAGGCGCATGCGCGGGTCGCCGCGGCGGCGCAGCGCGAGCACGGCGCTGGCCAGGCCGAACAGGTAGATGCCGGGCGAGTAGGCCAGGAACTGAATCGCTTCCGAGACCAGGAAACGGTGCACGGACCAGTTGGTCTGCGGGTTGTCGACGTGGAACACCTGATAGCGGAACGATATCCAGCCGTGCTGCCAGTTCCACCACAGTACCGGGCTGATCGCCGCCAGCGCGATCAGCATGGCCAGCCAGGGCCAGGGCGTGCGCAACTGCGACCAGCGCCGCTCGCTGATCATCAGCACGATCGCGGAGGCGACCAGCGTGATCGCAGTGTACTTGGACAGGCCGGCAAGGCCGAACCACAGGCCGACCCAGAGCCAGCCGCGCACCTGGTCGAGCGTGATCGTGCGGTACAGGGCGCGGGCGGACAGCAGGACGAACAGCAGCAGCGGGTCGTCCGGCAGCATGGACATGCCCATGAGCATGAACATGATGCCGGACTGCAGGACCAGCACGGCGTTGAAGCCCAGCCAGGGCGATTCTTCGGGAAACAGCTCGCGGGTGAAACGGTAGAGTACCGCGCTGCTGGCCAGAATCAGCGCCAGCGGCCACAGTCGTAGGCCGAGATTGGAGGTCGTCAAGTGCTCGATCAGGGCCTGCATCCAGCCGATCAACGGCGGATGGTCGAAGTAACTCCATGCCGGATAGGCCCCGTAGAGGGCATAATGTGCGGCGTCGCCACTCAGGCCGATGCTGCGCATGGCGAACAGGTGCGTGAGGCCGACCAGCGTCAGCAACGCGAGGGTCATCGCGCCGGGGCGGCTTGGAAGCGATCGCCTGGCGGTCATGGAGCGGTTGGCTTCGATGGTCTGCGCTTCGCGGTGTCGCCGAGGGGGTCGGCACTGGCGCGGCAGTCTAGGCGCGCCTCCCCGCGGCGGACAACTTACCTGTTAGTAACGTGAGGTTAATCCGGAATGAAGTGGCGCTGGGCGCTCGCGCTCCTGATCTTTTTCGCCTTCGTCGGCTGGCTCGAACACCTGATCGGCTGGAAACGGCTGCTGGTGCCGTGGCTGAGTCTGTCGCCGCCGACGCTGCTGGCCGCCTTGGTGCTGATGTTGGGCACCTACGCCCTGCGTGCCCTGCGTATCTACGACTATTTCAGCCCGGCGCTGCACGGGCAGTTCGCGGCGACCCTGCGTCTGACCATGCTGCACAATTTCTTCAACAACCTACTGCCGATGCGCACCGGCGAGGCGGCGTTCCCGGTGCTTATGCGGCGCTATTTCGGGGTGCCGGTGAGCCGCTCGGTGCCCTCGCTGCTGTGGCTACGGGTGCTGGATTTGCATGTGTTGCTCGCCGTCGGGTGGTCGGCTGTCAGCCAGCGCTACCTGCCCGATGCGCTGGGCGCGCCGCTGTTGGCGCTGTGGCTGGCGCTGCCTGCCGTGGCCTTTGTCATGCGCGCTTGGCTGGCTGCGCGCTTGCGGGGGCGCGGCGGGCGCGGCGCGGATCTGGGACGTAAATTGGTGGAAGGGCTACCCGAGCGGCCGGTGGTGTTCTGGCGCGCCTGGGCATGGACCTGGGTGAACTGGGGCGTGAAGCTGGCGGTGATGGCCTTCATCTTCACCCGCTTCGATCCACTGCCCTGGCTGGTGACTCTGCCGGGTATGATCGGCGGCGAACTGGGCAGTGTGCTGCCGGTGCACGGCGTGGCCGGCGTCGGAACCTACGAGGCCGGCGTGATGGCCGGGCTGGCGCCCCAGGGCGTGGCGTTGACCGCTGCGCTGGCCGCGGCCGTGAACCTGCATCTGTTCATTCTCGGGGCCACGGTGCTGGGTGCCGGCCTGGCCCGTTTGCTGCCGCGCCCCGAGGCGGAGGATGCCGCCGCGGAAAGTGCGGACTAAACAGCTCTGTAGTAAAACCCGATATCACGGGGCGGAAAATTTCCCTCACACGGAAAATGTTTCGCCGTTTCTTCGGTTATCTATTTAGAAAGAAGCGTATGGATACACAACGGTTGGTCGAACTGGAGGAGCGCGTCGCCTACCTCGAAGCCGGACTCGACGAGGTGACGCAAACTCTGATGTCGCGCGAACGGGAATTGCGCGACGCCTGGGTCGCGATCGAGCGTTTGCGGTCGCAACTCTCCGAGCTTGCGCCGCCAGCCGTCGGCGACCCGGGGCAGGAGCCTCCGCCGCCGCATTATTAGCCGTCGTGTATCGACAGGCAGAGCGTGTTCCGAGTCGTCGCACAAGCTCGTTGCGCAAATGACGCTCACAGGATGGAATGCGGGAAAACGGTGTCGGGGGAACCGGATCGGCTGGTGAAGTTGGTCGGTTGGTAGAGTACTGCGCCGGATTCGAGTTCTCGCACCAACCTGAGTGACAACAATGGCCTGCTAAGCGTCGAGATCCGGAATCAGCTCGCTCTCAAGGCGCGCGATGGCGTCCTTGAGCATCAGTTTGCGGCGTTTGAGGCGGCTCAGCTGCAACTGGTCGACGGCGGGGTTCACGGCCAGCGCATTGATGGCGGAATCGAGGTCGCGGTGCTCGACGCGAAGGGCTTCCAGGCGCAGGCGGATGCTGTCGGGAGTCTCGATCGGCTGCATGGCGCGTGGTATGGACGTGGGAAGCTGAACATACCATGCGACCGGGCGGCTGCAAAGTGCGACCGTCGGAGCATCAGCAGCCCCCTAGAGGTCGATCAGCTCGACCTCTAGGGGGCGGAGCGTGTGCGGGAGGAAACCTTCGGCCACGCGGGCGAAGCGTTCCGGCGAGTCGGTCGAAATGAAGTGCACGGAGGGTTTGGACGAAGGCTCGGCGGCAAGATCGAAGGTTGCCAGCATCTCGGCTACGGCTTCGGCGGTAGTGTGCGCCGAGTCGACCAGTGTCGTTTCCGGTCCCGCCACCTTGGCGATGGCCGAGGCGAGCACGGGGAAGTGCGTGCAGCCAAGCACCAATACATCCGGGCGAGCGTCGGCGAACAAGGGTTTCAGATACCGTTGGGCAACGGCTTCCACTACCGGGCCATCGTGCCAGCCCTCCTCGGCCAGCGCCACGAACAGCGGGCAGGCTGCGGCGCGCACGGCGGCAGCCGGGAGCAGGGCGTGGATGGCACGCTCATAGGCGCCCCCGCGCACGGTGCTTTCGGTGGCGATGACCGCGATGCGTCCGCTGCGTGTGGCTGCGCAGGCCGCCGCGGCTCCCGGCTCCAGTACGCCGATGACGGGAATTTGCGGAAAGGCTGCGCGCAGGTCTTCCAGCGCCAGGGCCGAGGCCGTGTTGCAGGCCACTACCAGTAGCTTGATGCCGCGCTTGACCAGCACTTCGGCGGCTTGACGCGCGTAGCGGCTGACCGTGTGCGGACTCTTGCTGCCGTAGGGCAGGCGCGCCATGTCGCCGAGATAGAGCAGGGCTTCGTGCGGCAGGCGTGCGTGCAGAGCGCGCAGCACGGTGAGTCCGCCCACGCCGGAATCGAACACGCCTATCGGCAGTTGCCGGATGTCCATGCTCAATCCAGCATGGCCTTGAGGCTGGCCAGGTGCGCGCGGCCGAGGTCGCGGGTTTCCTCTCGATTGGCCTGTTCGCGCCGCCATTCGATGTGTTCTTCGGGGAGTTCCTCGAGGAAACGGCTGGGTTCGCAGTCGATCTCCTCGCCGTAGCGCTTGCGTTTCTCGGCGTAGGTGATGAGCAGCGAGCGCTGGGCGCGGGTGATGCCGACGTAGGCCAGGCGGCGCTCCTCCTCCACGGTGTCGGCCTCGATGCTGGAGCGGTGCGGCAATAGCTCCTCCTCCATGCCGACCAGGAACACGTGCGGGAATTCCAGCCCTTTGGCGGCGTGCAGGGTCATGAGGTTGACTGCGTCGAGATCCTGCTCCTCGTTGTTGCGTTCTAGGATGTCCATCAACGACATGTGCGCGACCAGGTCAGCCAGGCTGCGCTCGGGTTCGTCGGCGCGCAGCCGGCCCAGCCAATCGACTAGTTCGTTGACGTTGTCCATGCGCCGCGCGGCGGCCTTGGGATCGTCGTAGGTCTCCTCCAGCCAGGCCAGGTATTCGATGTCGTCGAGCACGCGGCGGGTGAGACCGACCGGATCGGCTTCGGGTTCCGCGGCCCGCCGCGCCAACTCCTCGACCCATTCGGTGAAGCGGCGCAGCGCGGTGAGCGCGCGCGCCGACAGATGCTGCTCCAGGCCGAACTCGCCGGCGGCGGCGAGCAGACCGATCCCGCGGCCGTGGGCGTACTGGCCGAGCGCTTCCAGAGTCGAAGGGCCGATGCCGCGGCGCGGGATGTTGACCACGCGCAGGAAGGCGGCGTCGTCGTCAGGGTTGACCAGCAGGCGCAGGTAGCCCATGGCGTCCTTGATCTCCTGACGCTCGAAGAACGAGGTGCCGCCGGAGAGCTTGTAGGGCACGTTCTGTTCCCGCAGCCAGCGTTCGAAGGGGCGGGCCTGGTGATTGCCGCGATAGAGGATGGCGAAGTCGCGGTAGTTGCAGCGGTCTTGGAAGTGGCGTCGGATGATTTCCGAAACCACTTTGGCGGCTTCGTCCTCGGCGCTCTTGCAGGGCTGTATACGCAGCATCTCACCGGCGCCCAGCGCGCTCCACAGCCGCTTCTCGTAGAGATGCGGGTTGTTGGCGATGAGGTGGTTGGCGGTCTGCAGGATACGGCCGGTAGAGCGGTAATTTTGCTCTAGCTTGATCACCTGCAGGCGCGGGAAATCCTTGCCGAGCTGCTCGATGTTCTCGGGCCGTGCGCCGCGCCAGGCGTAGATCGACTGATCGTCGTCGCCCACCGCTGTGAGGCCGCCGTCGACGCCGACCAGCAGTCGCATGAGACGGTACTGGCAGGCGTTGGTGTCCTGGTATTCGTCGACCAGCAGATGGCGTACGCGGTTCTGCCAGCGCTCGCGCGCCTCGGGGTCCTCTTCCAGCAGCCGCACCGGATGCAGGATCAGGTCGTCGAAGTCGACCGCGTTGTAGGCCGCCAGCGAGCGCTGATAGGCCGCATAGACCTTGGCGGCGGTGAGCTGCAGATCGTTTTCGGCGTAGCCGATGGCTTCTTCGGGGCGCAGCAGGTCGTTCTTCCAGGTGGAGATTTGCCAGCGGACGGGGTCCGCTTCGCCGGGGGCGTCCTTGTGCGTGAGTTCGCGGATCAGCGTGGTGCTGTCCTGGGCGTCGAAGATGGAAAAGCCGGCCTTGAGGCCGACATGCTTGAGTTCCTGGCGCAGCAGGTTGAGGCCGAGGGTGTGGAAGGTCGATACGCTCAGGCCACGTCCTTCCTCGCGCGACAGCAGTGCTGCGGCGCGCGCCTTCATCTCGCGGGCGGCCTTGTTGGTGAACGTCACCGCGAAAATGCCGCGCGGGCTCAGTCCGCGGTGGCGCACGAGGTGCGCGATCTTGGCCGTGATCACGCGCGTCTTGCCGCTGCCCGCGCCGGCGAGCACCAGCAGGGGCGCGTCCGTTTCCTTGACGGCCGCGCGCTGGGCGGGGTTGAGGCCTTCGATTTCGGGGGAGGTGCTCATGGAGGTTGCGTATTCTAACCGGACGCTGGAGTCTTGTGGGGAGTCGCTGGTCGGCGACGCGCTTTTGGCTGCGCTAAGGCTTGGGCGGTGCGTGTCGAGATTGCTTCCCCTTGTCGGCGTTGAGGCTCGTTTCGGGCGTGTCGTCGATTCAGATAGATGCCCTATACCCCAAATCGCGTCCGAAACCGGCCGCCGAGGTCAGCAAGTACGTGGATTCCACTTGGCGCAAGCTAAACAACACCCGCCGCTGACTCGTGCCCGAAATCGGCACTAATTTGGAAACCAGTTTTGAGGAGATGGACAATACGATGCCCTTTATCCTCTCAACTCCTTTCCAGTCAATTCCAGGAACAGATCCTCCAGAGTCCGACTGCGTATCCGCAGGCCGTCCAGTGGCACGCTCGCCTTCAACAACGCGGCGATGGCGGCATTGACGTCGCCGGTTTCGATCTCGAACGAATCATGGGTTCGCCGCGCCGTCATCGGCAGTTCCCGGGTGCCGGTAGGAAGTGCGTCCAGCGGCAGTTGCAGGACGACATCGTTGAAATGGCGCGCGAGCAGGGCGTCGGGCGTGCCGAGAGCGATGATTTCGCCGTGATCCATGATGGCGATCTCGTCGCACAGCGTGTATGCCTCTTCCATGTAATGCGTGCTGAGCAGGACCGTTTTGCCCTCGGCCTTGATGTCTTCGATCAGGCTCCAGAAGTTGTGCCGGGCCTGCGGGTCGAGGCCGGTGGTCGGTTCGTCCAGGAACAGGACGTCGGGATCGTTGACCAGCGCGATGGCGAGCAGCATGCGCTGGCGTTGTCCGCCTGACAGGCGGCGATTGTCGCGGTCGAGGTATTCCTGCAACGCGCAGCGCTCGACCAGTTCGTCCAGCGCGCGGGTGCGTGGATAAAGGCTGGCGAACATCTGCAGGGTCTCGCGCACGGTGATGAATTCGGCCAGCGCGGTCTCCTGGAACATGATGCCGGCGCTATTGCGGAAATCCGTGCCCAGCGGTGCTCCGCGGTAGAGGATCTCGCCGCCGCTGGGAGAGGTGATCCCTTCGAGCATTTCCAGGGTGGTGGTCTTGCCCGCACCGTTGGGGCCGAGCAGCCCGAGACAACTGCCCGGCTCCACGGTGAGGCCGATGCCGCGCACGGCCCGGACCTTGCCGTAGTCTTTGGTCAGGTTACGGGCGACGAGCAGGGATTCCATGGTCTTAGGCGGCTTCTAGTCGAGGCTCAGCTCGCTGCGGATGCGTCCGCCGCCATGACTGAGGTCGATCCGCAGGTCGCGGCCGTCGAGTACGGTGGCGCAGGCGAGCAGGAATATCTCCAGGAACTCGCTGCGTTCCTGGTCGGGCAGCGCGCTCCGGCGGTTGAAGGTGCCGAAGGCGCTGTCGTGGAAGGCGGCGATGAACAGGATCATCTCGTGCATGCGTTGCTGGTCGTGCGGACTCGGCGCTCCGAAGCCGCTGAACGGCGTCGGCTCGTCGAGCTTGCGCTTGATGTGCTCGTAGACGTGTTCGAGGTATTCGGCCGCGCTCTGTTTGCCGTATTCGTCGGCTAGCGAAACGTCGAGGCCGAGGCGCTCTCCGGAGCGTGTGAGCATGGTGACCCGCTTCTCGATCGGCGCACCCGGCTGCTGTGGCGGTTGCTGGGACGCCATCGCTATGCGGCCAGCGTGCCGGTGACGATCACGTCGCGCCCGTCGGCCACGAAGTGCACCTCGGGTTCCAGGCCGGCCGCGCGGAACTGTTCGGCGATCTCCTCGGGGCGCAGGAAGTGGTTGCCCTGCACGTGTTCGCTCAGATTCTGGAAGGCCATGCCGCGTCGTGCAGGGCTGCGCAGATCGCTGCGCCGCGCCGGCCAGTTGGGCTCCCAGATGACCGCGGCACCGCCGGGACGCAGATGCTCGCGCAGGATACGGAAGACGTTTTCCTTTTCGTCCCAGACGTGGTGCAGGGCGCGGTTCATGGAGATCAGATCGACGGGTTCCTCGATGTGGAAGTTGTGGATGTCGCCGACCGCGAAGTTGAGGCGCTTGTCCAGCTCTTCCTGTTCGGCCAGCCGCGTCGCCTGGGAGATGTTTTCGTCGAAGCCGTCCAGGCCGATGCCGCGCAGGTGCGGGCAGCGGCGGGCCAGGGTGCGCAGGTACCAGCCGTTGCCGCAGCCCAGATCGACGGCCAGTCCCCCGCGTTCGTCGACCGCGCGGAAGGTCGGCACCTGATCGACGACCTGCTTTTCCAGCAGGGGGGCGAACTGGTGTTCCAGCATGGGGCCGAACCAGGGTAGTATGGTTTCGCGTTCGCCGAGTACGCGCTCGCCGGGGCGTTCGCCGCTGCGCATGAGTCCGGCAGCCCGCTCGCTCATGTGGGAGGAGAGCATGCTCTGCACGGCGAAAGGCATGAGGGTGCCGGGTTGCTCAGGCATGAAGGCGCGCCCCAGTGGCGTGAGCTGAAACTCGCCGTCCACCGCTTCATCGATCAGTTCGAAGGCGTAGGCGGCGTCGCACCAGCGTATGACGTAGGCGTCGTCCATTTCCGCTTGTGCGGCGAGGCGTGACGGGCTGGCGCTGCCGATTTCGTCCAGCGCGGCGAACAGGCCGTTGGCTACGCCGATGTAGGCGATGTCGAGGCTGACCGCCGCCTGGGCTCGGCGCATGATGTCCTGACGCAGGGAATCGATATCTGTGGCCATGGCTTTTGGGAAGATGCGCTGCGAAGAGGCGATCATCCTAGCACCGGCTTCGCATCTCCGCATGTCGTTCAAGGTGGCTGTTACCGACTTGTCACATGCCGGCATGCGGTATGAGGTAGTCTTGTGCCTGCTCCGTATAATGGCTTTTTTATCAGACGGAGGCGGGTGTCGCGCATGCCGCAGAAACCGCCGGACGATACGCCCTCCGCCGTTCGTTTCAGCGCCGCTCCGCGCAATGCAGCTGTGGGCGTGCGGTCTTCGGGAGGATTTGCATGAATCTGGGAACGCCGTTGAGTCCGAGCGCGCTGCGTGTGATGCTGCTGGGTGCGGGGGAATTGGGCAAGGAAGTGACGATCGAGCTGCAGCGTCTGGCTGTCGAGGTGATCGCGGTCGATCGCTACGCCGATGCGCCCGCGCACCAGATCGCGCACCGCGCGCACGTGATCGACATGACCGACCCGGTCGCACTGCGTGAGCTGATCGAACGCGAGCGCCCGCATCTGATGGTGCCCGAGATCGAGGCCATCGCGACCGACACGCTCGCCGAAATCGAAGCCGAGGGGCTGGCCGAGGTGATTCCCACCGCGCGCGCCACGCAGCTCACCATGAACCGCGAGGGTATCCGCCGTCTTGCGGCGGAGACACTGGGTCTGCCGACTTCGCGCTATGCCTTCGCCGATTCCCTGGAGGAGTTGCGGGCGGCGGCTGCGGAGATCGGTTTCCCCTGCATCGTCAAGCCGGTCATGTCTTCGTCCGGCAAGGGGCAGTCGCGCGTCGACAGCGCAGAAGCTGTCGATGCGGCGTGGGATTACGCGCAGTCCGGTGGACGCGTGAACAAGGGCCGGGTGATCGTCGAGGCGGTGATCGAGTTCGATTTCGAAATCACGCTGCTCACCGTGCGTACTGTCGGTGCGGACGGCCTGCCCGAAACGCATTTCTGCGAGCCCGTCGGTCATCGCCAGGAGCGCGGCGACTACGTCGAGAGCTGGCAGCCGCAGCCGATGTCTGCGCAGGCACGGCAGCGGGCACAGGAGATTGCCCGCGCGGTGACGGATGACCTGGGCGGGAGGGGCATTTTCGGCGTCGAACTGTTCGTTCGCGGCGATGCGGTGTGGTTCAGCGAAGTGAGCCCGCGCCCGCACGATACCGGCATGGTGACCATGGTCACGCAGGCGCAAAGCGAGTTTGCGCTGCACGCGCGCGCCATCCTCGGCCTGCCGGTGTCCAGCGAACTGCTGACGCCGGGTGCCAGCGCGGTGATCTACGGTGGCCTGGAAGCGCGCGGCATCGCCTATGAGGGCGTTGCCGATGCCTTGCGCGTCCCGGCCACGGAGCTGCGCCTGTTCGGCAAGCCGGAGTCGTTCGAGCGCCGCCGTATGGGGGTGGCCCTGGCGCGTGGCGAGGACATCCGGCAGGCGCGCGAGCGTGCGCGCGAGGCCGCCGCATGTGTACGCCCCGTGTCAGCCGATTGATTTCTCAACAAATTGATTTCTCAACAACAGGAGTTCAACGATGTACTACGTCGTCGCCAATCGCGTACCCGTCGCCCCCGGTTGGGAGGAGCGGTTCGAGGAGCGTTTCCGTAATCGTGCAGGACAGGTCGAGCAGCAAGCGGGTTTCGTCAGCATGGAAATACTCAAACCCCGCAGCGAAGGGGCGCCGTGGGTGGTGCTGACGCGCTGGGAGAATGAAGAGGCCTTTCGCAACTGGATCGGCAGCGAGGATTTCAAGGCCGCGCATCGCAACCCGCTACCCAAGGAAGCGTTCGTCGGCGAGGGCGGGTTGGAACAGCACGAGGTGGTGATTTCCGCATATCGCGGATGATTTCGTTGAGCTGTTGCTGCCTATCCGTATCGGAAGTATGGGCCAAGGGGAAAGGGGGGCTTGCCGCATTCGCTCGGCAGCGTATTCGTTCATCCGGGAGACGATAGATGGACGCCGCAGGGATGCCTGACACCCCGGTCACGATTGCATGCGCTCAAGCGCAGCCGGTTGCGGGAGACGTGGTCGCCAATGTCCGTCTGGCCGCAGCTATGGTCCGAGAGGCCGGTGATGCAGGAGCGACCATCGTTCAGTTCCCTGAGAAATTTCTCAGTGGCTATGAACCCGGTCTGATACGGTCGGATCCGGACAAATATGCGGTGACGGCCGAAGATCCACGGCTGCAGCCGATTTTCGAGGCCTGTCGGGAAAACGAGGTGGCCGCCCTGATCGGCGCTGCTGCTCGGGGTGGCGGCGATCTGCATGTGTCGTCGTTGATTGTCGACGGAACAGGCGGTTTCCGTGGCTTCTATCACAAGCAGTTCCTGTTCCCTACGGAACGCTCGCTTTATGCGGCGGGTAGGACTGGGGTCGCGCTGGACCTTGGCAATTGGCGGTTCGGGTTGGCCATCTGCTATGACACGGGTTTTCCGGAACATGCCAGAGCGGCAGCGCTTAACGGCTGCCATGTCTATTTCGCCAGTGCGCTGTTCAGTGCGGGCAACGGTTACTACGAATCACGCGTCTGGTTTCCCGCGCGTGCTCTGGACAATACGATGTTCTGTGCTCTTTCGAACCATGTCGGCACGACCGGCGACTGGCAGACTTGCGGCGCCAGCGCGATCTGGTCGCCCTACGGGAACGTGTTGGCCGAAGCTGGCAGGGACAACAGACAGCTGGTCATTGCGACGCTTGAGCCGGAAATGCTGCGCAAAATGCGCGAGCAGGAAACCATGCTATCCGATTTGCCCGCTCGTCTCCGGATGTCCGAGACCCCCTATCATGTGATCGGGCTGGTTGCTGACGCGATTCGTTAAACCCGGGTTTCGGATATTCACGTCTTCCGGTTCTTTGGTGACGCTTCAGCTTGGCATCGCCCGCTGCAGAATATCCTCTACCCCCGGTCCGGCCGGCAGTACGCCAAACGTTCGGGCATCAACGCCGTCGAGCCGCCTGGCGACGAACGCTTCCGCCACCGTTGCCGGAGCGGCGCCGATCAGCAAACTGGCCAGCAAGGCCAAAGCCATCCCGGCGACGAGACGGCGCGCACCGAATTCGAGTTCCGATCTGGCGGCCAGTGCATGTTCGAGCGTTGTCGTTTAGTGAGGGTAACCTGCTACCCAAGGAAGCGTTCATCGGTTAGGGCGGATTGGAGCAGCACGAGTTGGTGGATTCTGCATATCGTGAGTAGCAGCGTTTGTTTGTCGTTGATGGCCTTGAGACGCTATGTCACCATAAAAATATGGTTATTGGGCGTCACGATTGATGTCCACTGAATTCATTGGGTCGGGTTCGGAATATGGTTCGGGCAGCGTCGATGCTGATCGCGGTCAATATGCCGGGGATGAGGCGGCCCAGAGGGCGGGATTGCTTCGAGGAGTTTCCCGAACAAATGACGTGGGGTGAAGTGACTAGCAGTGATTTGTCACTAATAATCAAGTTGGGCGACAGGGGGCCTAGCTTTGAACCAAAGCACAATAATTTCAAATAGGGGGCGAGTATGGCAACGGCCGTATTGCATCCATCTCAAGCGTTTCGCAAAAAATCAACTAATATTCGATGATGAAGAAACCAAGGTCCTAACTTTTCTTGTTTTGCGTGGGCTTGATATTAACGGCGAAGATGAGTCTGGAATTAGTCCGCTTCAAGGGGCCGTATTGGAAAACTCTTTGCCTAAGGTTGATTTGGTTTTAGGGCTTGGATCGAATCCTCCGTTAACAAGTAAGTAAGGCGATTAATTTAACTCCACTTGAGCTTGCCATTAAGCTTAAGTCTACTAATAGATTAGAGCGTAGCAATGACAAGATCATAGCTGTGTTGCGAGCGGCAGTTCGAGATGCCAAGCGCGGCACAGCAGTGCAACGTCGTTCTACTGCACAGGTTGGCGGCGGCTGAGTTTGGACGTCATATCATATATAACCCAAACGCTGGCGATAGCTTCAAGGCAGACGTTTATCCCAGAATGAATCCTTGAGGCGTTGGCGCTCGCGCGTTAGCCCGGCATCGCCCGCTGCAGAATATCCTCTACCCCCGGCCCGGCCGGCAGTACGCCAAACGTTCGGGCATCAACGCCGTTGAGCCGGCTGGCGACGAACGCTTCCGCCACCGTTGCCGGAGCGGCGCCGATCAGCAAACTGGCTTGCAAGGCCAAAGCCATCCCGGCGACGAGACGGCGCGCACCGAATTCGAGTTCCGATCTGGCGGCCAGTGCATGTTCGAGCGAGCGTAGATGCCGGTCGAGGCGTGGTTCGGATTTGCGGGCCTCGGAGCATTCGTCGAAGAACGCGTCCAGTGCGGCCGGCGTTTTGGACAGCGCCCGCAGCACGTCGAGGCACTGGACGTTGCCCGAGCCCTCCCACAGGGCGTTCAATGGCGCCTGGCGGTAGAGGCGGGCGAGCAGAAAGTCTTCCACGTAGCCGTTGCCGCCGAGGCACTCCTGCGCTTCGTTGACCAGCGGTACCGCGCGTTTGCATACCCAGTACTTGCCGATCGGCGTCGCCAGGCGCTTGAGCAGGGCCTCGCCTTCCGAGGCTTCCGCTCCGGCAAAGGTTCGGGCTACGCGTATGGCGAGCCACATCGCCGCTTCGGCCTCCAGCGCCAGGTCGGCGAGTACGTTGCGCATCAGCGGCTGCTCGATCAGCGGTTTGCCGAATGCCACCCTATGGCTGCAGTGGTGTACGGCTTGCGCCACGGCCTGGCGCATCAGTCCGGCCGAGCCGATCATGCAGTCCAGCCGGGTTTCGGCGACCATCTGGATGATGGTCGCCACGCCGCGGCCCTCCTCGCCGACCATTACCGCCCGTGCGTCGTGGAACTCGACTTCACTGGAGGCATTGGAGCGGTCGCCGAGCTTGTTCTTGAGACGCTGCAGCACAAGGCCGTTGCGCGTGCCGTCCGGGTGCCAGCGAGGCAGCAGGAAGCATGACAGTCCTCCCGGCGCCTGGGCCAGCACGAGGAAGGCGTCCGACATCGGCGCGGAGAAGAACCATTTGTGTCCGTCGAGCGCGTAAGCCGTTCCGGGACCGCCGCTTTCCAGCGGGGTCGCACGGGTGGTGTTGGCGCGCACGTCCGATCCGCCCTGTTTTTCGGTCATGCCCATGCCGATGGTCAGGCCGGATTTTTGTGCGGCAGGGCGGTCGGTGGGGTCGTAGGAGGGCGCGAGGATGCCCGGTTCCCAGGCGGCGGCGACCGCGGGCGTCTCGCGCAGTGCCGGGATCGCTGCATGGGTCATGGTGATCGGGCAGAGGGTGCCGGCTTCGAACTGGTAGTGCAGATAGAACAGTACGCTGCGCGCGATGCGTGCCGTGGGGTCGGTCCCGGTCCAGCTAAGGCCGTGCAGTCCGTGTTCCTTGGCCAAAGACATGCAGCGGTGGTAGGCGGGGTGGAACTCGACGGCGTCGAGACGCAGGCCCTGCGAATCGAGGAAACGGGGTTCGGGGGGATGCTCGTTGGCCGTGAATCCCAGTTCGTGCAATTCACCTCCGGCAACGGCGCCATATTGTGTCAGGCGCGGATCGTCCGCCTGCAGGCCGGCCCAGGCGACCGCTTCCTGCAGCGCGGTGTCGCTGGTGTAGGCATTGCCCGGGTAGAGCGGCGGCGGCTGGTTGAAGACTTCGCGGTAGCTCGCTGCCGCGTCGGCTTGTGGCGTCCTGGTGCTCATCTGCGTCCTCCCGTATCACCCCGCGCGGATGGACCTTTTCGGTATCCGCGCGGGCCTACCAGTATTTTTCCGTGGTGATGTGTCCCGGCGTGCGTCGCCGGTTGCGGCGCAGACCGCGTTCGGACAGCGCCTGCGTGGTGTCGCGAATCATGTCCTGGTTGCCGCACAGCATGACCTGGGACTGCTCCGGGTCGAAGCGCAGGCCGGCGCGTTGTTCGAGTCGGCCGTCTACGATCGCGGCGGGTATGCGGCCTGCCAGTGCGAAGTCGCAGGATTCGCGGCTCACCATGGGAATGTAGTCGAAGTGATCGGAATGTGTGCTGCGAATTTCTTCGCTGCGCTCGCGGTAGGTGAGTTCCGCGTGTGCACCAGGCTTCCGTGGTTCCGAGCAGGCACAGGAACACGCCGAGGCCGGTGCCCGTGGCGAGCATCCATAGCTGCGCTGGGCGCTTCGTCTAGCGTGAAGAAGCCGCCGGCGTTGCGTCCCACCCAGAGCGTATCGCCTTCGCCGACCTCGAGCAGTGCAGTGGTGAGGGGGCCGTTCTCGACGGTGTTGTAGTAGATCTCCAGACCCGGCTCGCCGGGCGGATTGACGCAGGAATAGGGGCGGGCTACTTGTTCGCCGTCGATGTCCAGCGCGATGCGGATGAACCGCCCCGGCGTGAAGCGCTTGATGGGGGCGTCGATGCGCAGTGAATACAGGCGTTCGGTCCAGTGGTGTTTTTGCGTGATACGGCCTTGGAGCCAGTCGTCCATGGCGGGGTTCGAGCTCACTTGTGGCGGAGCGTGTCGGAGTCACTATGCGGCCGGTGGATTGGAAGTCGCAAGCCGGATCAATAGGCGGCTAACCGAACCGTAACGCCCTGGCCGCTTCATGGCCCGCCACGCATCGGCTACACTTCCCCCTTTTGCCTGTCCGGAGAAACCCGCACGTGTCCGAACCATCCAGTCTGCATCTGCTTCTGATGGCCGTCCTGCAAGGGGTGACCGAGCTGTTTCCCATCAGCAGTCTGGGACACAGCGTACTGATTCCCGGTATGCTGCACTGGCCCATGAACCGCGACGCGCCTTGGTTCCTGCCCTTCATCGTGGTGCTGCATCTGGGGACGGCGACGGCGTTGCTGCTGTACTTCTGGCGCGACTGGGCGCGGCTGTTCGGCGGTTTCATCCGTGCGCGCGGTTCGTTCAGCGACCCGGACGCACGGTTGTTGTGGATGCTGGCGGTAGGGACGGTACCGGCCGGGCTGATCGGGCTGGCGCTGGAGCATCAGATTCGCCATCTGTTTGCGGCCTTCCAGATCGTCGCCGTGATGCTCATGGTCAACGGCTTGATGTTGCTGCTCGGCGACTGGCTCAAGGGGCGGACGTCCAACGGCGATCTCGGCACGCTGACCTGGGGCAAGGCCTTCGGCGTCGGCATCGCGCAGTCGCTGGCCCTGATTCCCGGCATGTCGCGCTCCGGCGCGACGCTGGTGGCCGGCCTCAGCGCCGGTTTGGACTACGGTTCGGCGGCGCGCTTTTCCTTTCTGCTCGCCACGCCGATCATCGCCGCGGCCGGCGTGCTGGAAGTGCCCAAGCTGCTGCACCACGGTGCGGCTATGCATGGCCTGCTGCACTGGATCGTGATTTCCGGCGTGCTCGCCGGCGTATTCGCCTGGCTCTCGACCTGGTTCCTGATGCGCTGGTTCAAGGGCCACGAGTTCAGCGCGCTGCGCCCCTTTGCCGCCTACTGCCTGCTGTTCGGCGGGCTCGCCCTGTTCCTGGGGTAAAAGGCTTGTTCTACTTCCGCGACAGATCCTTGTCGCGGAACTCGCACAGGTCGCTGATCAGACAGGCGCCGCACTTGGGCGCGCGCGCCGTGCACACGTAGCGCCCGTGCAGGATCATCCAGTGGTGCGCGTCCTGGCGGAATTCCGCCGGTACCAGCCGCAGCAGGCGTTTCTCCACTTCCAGCACGTTCTTGCCCGGTGCGATGCCGGTGCGGTTGGCGACGCGGAAGATGTGCGTGTCCACGGCGATGGTCGGTTCGCCAAAGGCCGTGTTGAGCACCACGTTGGCGGTCTTGCGCCCGACGCCGGGCAGGGCTTCCAGCGCCGCCCGGTCGCGCGGCACCTCGCCGCCATGGCGTTCGAGCAGTAGACGGCAGGTCTTGATGACGTTTTCCGCTTTCGCGTTGTACAGGCCGATGGTCTTGATGCGTTCCTTCAGCCCGTCTAGTCCGAGATCGAGGATGGCCTGCGGCGTGTTGGCGACCGGGAACAGGCGTGCCGTGGCCTTGTTGACGCCCTTGTCCGTGGCCTGTGCCGACAGCACCACCGCGACCAGCAGTTCGAAGGGCGTCTCGTAGTGCAGTTCAGTGGTCGGATGCGGGTTGGCGTCGCGCAGGCGCGAGAAGATGGCGTGACGTTTGGCGGCGTTCATCGTCGGCTGGTATCCGGAGGCTAAAACGAGCGAGCCCCGCCAACGCGGGGCTCGCAAGTGTAGCGCGGGGAGCGTTTCGACGCTCGCTCGCGCAAGCCTCAGACGTGGCGGAAGTGGCCGACGTCGGGAACGGGCTCGTAGCTCTCGGTGGCCTTGGCCTTGAGATCGTGCACCAGCTTTTCGTGCTCTTCGGTGAGCGCGTGTTCGGCGTCATGGTCGAGCTTGGGGATGATCAGGTTGCGGATGAAGCCGCCCAGATCGTCCATGCAACTGGCCCAGTACTTGCCGTTCAGATGGAAGGCGTGTTCGGAGTGCTGGCCCATCGGATAGTGGTTGAAGCGCAGACCCATCGTGGCCTTGAGGTCGGCGTCCTGATCGACGAAGGCCTTGGCCCAGTCGTACCACCACTTGTAGTAGGTCTCCTGCAATTCCGTGTTGAACTGGTTCTTCTCGAAGAAGGCGCTGATCGACATGCGCGGGGCGAGGCCGTAGCGCGTACCTTGGTTGCTTGAAAACGGAAAGTGACCGGACATGCTGGGGCTCTCCTCTTGGTGTAGTAGTTTCGTTTCTCTGGCTTCGTGGGCCGCCTGGCTGCCGTCCGGCAGGGTGCGTCCCCTAGCCTGCAAGGTCTTGGTAGTCCAGCAGTATATCAGGGTTTTCCGAAATTCAACCCTTGTCCGGCGCCACCGGGGTATGGCGTTGGGCTGTGGCTTCGGTCGCTGCCTGTTTCTTCTTGGCCCGCGTGCGCTCGATCGCCGCCCGGATCGCGGCCTTGCGCGGATCTTCCACGGCCGCCTTCGCCGCTTGTTTCTTTCTTGCCATGCGCGCTTCCCGCTCCCGCTGCTCTTCGGCCAGCCGCCGCTGCCGCGCGTTATAGCGCTGCCGGGCCTTGTCGGCCTTGCGCCGCTCGTGTCTGCGGCGTGTCTCGAACAGCGGCCGATGCAGAGCTTCGGGAGAGGGCGGTTCCATGCTGATGCAGTCCACCGGGCAGGGTGGCAGGCACAACTCGCAGCCGGTGCATTCGTCCTCGATCACGGTGTGCATGAGCTTGGCGGCGCCGAGGATGGCGTCCACCGGGCAGGCCTGAATGCACAGGGTGCAGCCGATGCAGACGTCTTCGTCGATGCGCGCGACGGCCTTTTCCTTGTGTTCCCCGTGACGGGTGTTCAGCGGCTTGGGTGCACGTCCGAGCAGCCTGGCCAGGGCCCGTATGCCGTCATCGCCTCCGGGCGGGCATTGATTGATGTCGGCTTCGTTCCTTGCGATCGCTTCGGCGTACGGGCGGCAGCCGGGGTAGTCGCACTGGCCGCACTGGGTCTGCGGCAGCAGTGCATCGATGCGATCGGCCAGGGGCGGGCGGGCCGCGGCACGCCGGCGCGCGAAGAACGCGTAGCCGGACAGCAGGGCGAGGCCAAGCAGGCAGATGAGGGTCAGGGCGACGAGGTACGGCATTGGATGTGCGGTGTGTCGGGCTGCTGCGGTGCGTGATGGCGGCGGGCAAGTATCGGGCAGCGCCGAGTGCGAGTGCAACCGCGGTTGCAGGACATGCCTCGGAGCGGTATATGGAATAGACTCGTTTCCAACGGGCGGCTGTGCCTCTTCGGCGCAGCCTCGGCCGTCCGTCGAATCGTTGCAAGGAATCCGCATGACCACGAATCGAGCTACCCATGCAGGGGGCGACGAGATCATTTCGATCTCGCATCTGTCCAAGACCTACAATTCCGGCTACCAGGCGCTCAAGGACGTCGGCCTGCAGATTCGCAAGGGCGAGATCTTCGCGCTGCTGGGGCCGAACGGCGCCGGCAAGACCACCTTGATCAGCATCATCTGCGGCCTTGTCCGGCCCAGCGGCGGGCGGGTGCTGGTCGGCGGGTATGATATCGCGCGCGAGTACCGCCGCACGCGGGCCATGATCGGCCTGGTGCCCCAGGAGCTGACCGTCGACGTCTTCATCAGTCCGTGGACGACGGCCAGTCTCAGCCGCGGCCTGTTCGGCAAACCGCCGAATCCCGCGTATATCGAAAAGGTACTGAAGGATCTGTCGCTGTGGGAGAAGCGCGACAACCACATCATGACGCTCTCAGGCGGCATGAAGCGCCGCGTACTCATCGCCAAGGCGCTGGCCCATGAGCCGGACATTCTGTTTCTCGACGAGCCGACCGCGGGCGTCGACGTGGAACTGCGTCGCGAGATGTGGCAGCTCGTGCGCCAACTGCGCGAAACCGGCGTGACCATCATCCTGACCACGCACTACATCGAGGAGGCCGAGGACATGGCCGATCGTATCGGCGTGATCCACCGGGGCGAACTGGTCGTGGTCGAGGAAAAGACGGAGCTGATGCGCAAGCTGGGCAAGAAGCAGCTCACCCTGAACCTGCAGGCGCCGATCGAGCATCTGCCGTCCGGCCTGGAGGCCTACAATCTCAGCCTCGCGGCAGACGGCAGCGAACTGCTCTACACCTACGATGCGCGGGCCGAGGCCACGGGCATCGCCGCCCTGCTCGGCGATCTGCACGAGGCCGGCATCCATCTTTCCGACCTGAACACGAAACAGAGTTCGCTGGAGGATATCTTCGTGAATCTGGTGGAGGACAGAGCATGAACCTGCGCGCGGTCTGGACGCTCTACCGTTTCGAGATGACGCGCATGCGGCGTACTCTGATCCAGAGCGTGGTATCGCCGGTGCTGTCCACCTCGCTGTATTTCGTGGTGTTCGGTGCGGCGATCGGCTCGCGCATCACGCACATGGACGGCATCAGCTACGGCGCCTTCATCGTGCCCGGCCTGATCATGCTCACGCTGTTGACCAACAGCGTGATGAACGCTTCCTTCGCCATTTATTTCCCGAAGTTCACCGGCACCATCTACGAGCTGCTGACGGCGCCGGTATCCTCCTTGGAAGCGGTGTTGAGCTATGTCGGTGCCGCGGCGACCAAGTCGGTGATCCTCGGCCTGATCATTCTCGCCACGGCTTCGCTGTTCGTGCCGCTGCAGATCGTCCATCCGGTGTGGATGTCACTGTTCCTGCTGCTGACCTCGGTCACCTTCAGTCTTCTCGGTTTCATCATCGGCATCTGGGCGGACAACTTCGAGAAGCTCTCCGTGGTGCCGACGTTGATCCTCACGCCGTTGGCCTTTCTCGGCGGCAGTTTCTATTCGATCAAGATGTTGCCGCCCGTGTGGCAGACCGTGTCGCTGTTCAATCCGGTGGTCTATCTGGTCAGCGGTTTCCGCTGGAGCTTCTACGGTTCCGGCGACGTCAGCATAGGCATGAGCCTCGGCATGACGCTGCTGTTCCTGTTCCTGTGTCTGGCGGTGGTCTACTGGATATTCAGGACCGGCTATCGGCTCAAGAGCTGATCCGGGCGGCGGATGTAACCAACACAGAGGAAAACGGCTCATGAGCATGCATCTCTGGCTGGCCTTCGTCGCGGCTTCCGCGCTCCTGGTGGCGATTCCGGGCCCGACGGCGCTCACGCTGGTCAGCTATTCGGTCAGCCACGGGCGGGGCAACAGCGCACTGCTGGTTCTGGCGGTGATGCTTGGCGACGCCACGGCGCTGACCTTATCGCTGCTCGGTCTCGGTGCGCTGCTCGCGACCTCGGCGCTGTGGTTCGAGGCGGTGAAATGGGTGGGCGGTCTGTATCTCATCTATATCGGCATCAAACTGGCCCGTTCTGGTCGCGGCAGCGCGCCGCAGGCGGCAGCGGCTGTGCCGGGCACGCGCCGCCGGCTGTTCGCCAACACCTATCTGGTCACGGCCTTCAACCCGAAGGGCATCATGTTCTTCATCGCCTTCCTGCCGCAGTTCGTGAATCCCGGCGCGTCGGCCGTACCGCAACTCTGGCTGTTGTCCGTGACGTTCGTGGTCGTGGCAGCGATCAGCGCGACGCTCTACACGCTGTTCGCCGCCAGCATCCGCAAGGTCCTGAATACGCCGCGGGCGCAGGGCTATTTCAATTTGGCTGGTGGTTCGCTGTTGACGGTGGCGGGGGCGTGGGTTTTGTTTGCCAAGCGTGGTGTTTGATTGTTGGTTGGTTGGCGGTATGCCGAGGCGATGGTTCTTGGTGTGAATCAGCGGCGGGTGTTTTTTGGCGTACGATGACTGAAATCGGTGTCTGGTAAGCCATGGTGGCCTGTTTCGGGCGCGATTCGACGTTTCTGACTTCGGCTGGTGGTGCGATGCGCAGATGCCACTTCCCATTGTTCATGCGCAGAGGCCCTTTTCGTGTCCCTGCCGCCCGACCCCGCGCCGGGGCGCACGCTCGAGGCAAGGCCTAACGGGAACCGGAGAATCAAAACAGGACGCGTCCCAAGCCGCTGAACTACGAATCGGAAACGTAGGTTGGGGTAAGCGAAGCGCACCCCAACGCGGGCGGTGCAGCTCATGTTGGGGTTCGTTGCACTCACCCCAACCTACGGGAGCCGTGTTTTGACGTTCGGCCCCCCCTGATCGCTTGCCTCGCGGACGTGCGCCTGGGCGGGGATGGCCGGCAGGACGCCGGCCAAGCAGCCCTTCGCAGGACGCGAATGGCTGAGGGCCCCGTTCAGGGGTACGTTCGCGAGGTTGCCCGATAGGGACAAGCGATCCTGGGGGTGCGTTTCTTTCGCCGGTTTCTTTGCGCATTTCAAAGAAAAAATCGTCGGGAACGATTTTTCGCGCCAGCCCCGAAGGGGTGAGGCGCAGGGATGCGCCGAACAAACCGGCTCGGGCGCGTCACCTCGATCAAGCGAATCTCCAAACATTGAATCGCGCCCGAAACCGATCACCGAAGCCAGCAAGTACGCCGCCTTCACTCACACAAAATTAAAATCACAGACGCAGATTAGCGCCTGAAAGACCCCGCGTCCGCACAAAGCTAATAGATGTCCTTTTATGACCGCCTATCGTCACAATAGGCTATCGTTCAAGCCATGGAGCGAGGCGATGATGTGTCCTCATCCATACCGCAAGGAAACGGAACATGAGTGCCGCAAGCAAACGCACAGCCCTGCTCGTCATCGACGTGCAGCAGTCTTTCCGCCAACGCCCGTACTGGAGCGAAGACGAGGCCCCCGCCTTTTTCGCCAACCTGCAGCAAGTCGTCGACCACGCTTCCGAGACGGGTGTGCCGGTGCTCCAGGTGTTCCACACGGATGACAGCGAAGGTCCGCAGGGCTCCTTCTCGCGCGATTCGGGCTTCGTCGCCACCTTGCCCGAGCTGCGCATCGAGCCCGAGGCTGTGTTCTACAAGCAGGTGCACTCGGCCCTATTCGGGCGCAACGAGGAAGGCGCGACGCTGGAGCAGTGGCTGCGCAAGAACGGTATCGAGCGCGTCGTCGTCACCGGCATCCGTACCGAGCAGTGCTGCGAGACCACCACGCGCCATGCCTCCGACCTGGGCTTCGAGGTGCGCTACGTGACCGACGCCACGCTGACCTTCCCGATGACTTCGCCCTCCGGGCGGACGTATTCGGCGCAGGATATCCGCGATTGTACGGAGCTGGTGCTGGCCGGGCGTTTCGCCACCATCGTTACGCCGGAGGCAGCGCTGGCGTGAGAGAAGTGGTGTTCGCGCTGCCGCCGTCGGTGGTCCTGCTCGACGTGGCGGGGCCGGCGGAAGCGTTTCGCATCGCCAATCAGCTCGTGCCCGGCAGTTATGCGCTGCGTTATGCCTCGCCGTTGCCGCAGTTGCGGTCGGGGGTGGGGCTGGAGCTGGCGAGGCTGGAGCCGCTGCCGGAGGTGCTTGCCGAGGGCTCCATCGCGCTCGTACCGGGCGTGGTGTCCGCCGATTTCGACATGGACTCTGAGCCGGCACGCGCGTTGAGCGAATGGCTGGCGCGGGCGGTCGACGAGCGGGTGACGCTGATGTGCGTCTGCGCGGGTGCGCTGTTCGCGGCGCATGCCGGCTTGTTGGTGGGACGCGAGTGCACCACCCATCACGTACACCTCGACGAGCTGCGCCGGGCGGAGCCGAGTGCGCAAGTGCACGACAACCGCATCTTCGTCGAGGACGGGCCGGTGGTGACCAGCGCCGGTATCACTGCCGGCATCGACCTGGCCCTGTACCTGATCGGGCGCGATCTGGGCATGGCGACGGTGGGCGAGGTGGCGCGCGCGATGGTCGTGTACCTGCGCCGCGCCGGGTCCGATCCGGCGTTGTCGCCCTGGCTGCTGCACCGCAACCATCTGCACGCGGCCGTACACCGCGTGCAGGATGCTGTCGTCGCCGAACCCTGCGCCGAATGGTCGTCACGTGCGTTGGCGGAGGTCGCCTGCACCAGTTCCCGCCATCTTGCGCGGCTGTTCGCCGAGCATGCCGGCTGCACGCCGCTGGAGTACATGCAGCGCCTGCGCTTGGCGCTGGCGCGCGATCTGGTCACGCAGAGCGACCTGGATATGGAGCGCGTCGCCGAACGGGCCGGTTTCAGCTCCGCGCATCAGCTGCGCCGCGTATGGCGGCGCTGGGAGGCGCAGCCGCCGGGCGTGCTGCGTGGCCGGTCGGCGCATTGACCGCGCGAATAGCGGTGAAGATCGGATGATGCGTCTGCGAACGGACCGGGATGCCGTATCTCTCGGCGTCTTCCCTGCCGTTTCGCGCGTGCTGGTTACTTGCGCGCGACCAAGGTGAAGCACATCGGCAGCTGCGCTGGACGCTGCGTATAGATGTCGTAGTCCACTTCGCGGTTCGAATGCGGATGTTCGCGCAGACGCTCGATGGCGAATCCGGCCGCGGCGCAGGCTGTGACGATGTCGCCAAGCGTGTGAGTGAACCAGTAGGAGTCGATGCTGGTCTGTTCCCGGCTGCCGTCGTAGGTGATCGCTTCGTTCGATACGAAGGGTTCGAGTTCGAAATACGAGCGCACCGGCTTGAACGGGTCCGCTGCCTCGGGATCGAACATTTCCAGAATCGGGTGAGTTTCGTAAATCACCAATGGTGCCTTCGGCGTGAGCAGTTCCGACACCACGGCAAAGAAACGCTCCAGATCCGGCATCCAGCTCAACACGCCGATGGTGATGAGGCCAAGATCGAATCCTCGCGATACGTCCGGCGGCAAGTCGTATATGTCGGCGCAGAGGAAGCGGCAATTCGCCCCGGCGATGGCGGCAAGCTGTTCGGCCTGTTCGAGGAAAGCGGACGACTGGTCGATGCCCAGCGCCGGGGCCGCGCCCAGTGCGGCCATGGACAGCAGTTCGCGCCCGTTGTTGCAGCCGATCTGCACGGCTCGTTTGCCTTGAGGCTGCAGCGAAGACAAGGTCGCCGTCAGCGTTTCGTCGAGCACGCTGAAGCCCGGCTGCGCGAAGCCCGCCACCAATGCGTTCCATTCCTCGGTCTGCTTGTGCAGCGGGGCCGAGGCATCCCAGGCGGCGCGATTGGCGGCGGTGATATTGGCGAGATCGGTCATGGTCTGTCTCGATGGGGCGTGTACGTGAGGGAGGCGGCAGTTTGCTATGGCGGCAGCCTGTCGGGCAAATCCGTACCGCATGGCGTCGTCGTGTCGGCCGGTCCACTCACAATGGCGGTTTTGCCCGCTCAGGGCACGGACAGGCAGCGTCCCTCGGCCGCCAGTTCGGCGAAGCCCGCGGCCAGCGCGTCGAGCACCTTGCGCTCGGCCGGCGGCGGTAGCTGAAAGGCCCCGCCGCGAAGGCGGGGCGATCGGTCATTTCAGCGGCAGGTACACGTCCGTCACCAACTCGTGTTCCGGCGTTTCCGGCATCAGATTGCGGTAACAGAAGAACAGCGGGAAGTCGCGTAGTTCCTCGCCGCTTTCGGGTAGCCAGTCGCGGTACAGGAAGTATGCGACCTCACCGATGCGCTGGTGCGAACCGAAGTGACGCACGACGGCGCAGCGGCCGCCCGGGATCAGCTTGTTGACCACACCCTGCGGGTTGCCCTCGGGGATGGCCGCGGTTATCGAACCGCAGATGTCGAAGCGGAAGTCTTCCGGCGGCGTCGTGTCGGGATCGTCGTAGGCGACGCCGAAGGTTTCGCTGGTCTTGACCGGCGAGTGACCGCTGGTCTTGCGCCATTCGATGAACAGTTTGGCCGAGTCGTTGACGCCCTCGGAAGGGCCGTGATGTTCCAGCGCGGCCACGCTGGTTTGCGGGAAGTCGACGATGTTTACTTCCATGATCTGTGTCCTCTCTCGGTTCGGGAATTGATAGCGTTCATGCCACGGCTTCCAGGCCGGGCGTTTCCTGAATTGAGAGGGCGTCTGGCCGAAGGCGCTCTTGAATGCGCGCGAGAACGACTCGGGATTCTCGAAGCCCGCCTCCAGGGCGATGTCGATGATCCGCGTATCTCCAAAGGCGAGCCGATACGAGGCGCGTTTGAGCCGCATGAGCTGGATATAGCGGGCCACGCTGATGCCGGCGTACTGCGAGAACTGTCTGTGGAAGTGGAATTTCGAGAAATTCGCCACCTGGCTCAGGCGTTCCACGGACAACTCTTCGGCAAGGTGTTCGTCGATATAGTCGAACACCTTGCCGAGCCGTTGCGCATAGGCCGTCGCTCTTGTTCCGTTCACTGCCCTGCCTCCTCAATTCAGGACGCACTATGCCCGCTGCACTAGGTCATATCCTGACCGAGCTTGCTGTGTTGCCGATGTGGGAGGCAGGTACTGCACGGGGCCGTAGACCGTCCGTGCAGCCACCTGTCGACGTGCCACTTGAGATCTATGGCACGAGTTTCAGGAACGATTCCGGATTAGGGCTGAAATTGGCGTAGAGCGGAAGCAGCGCGCCGCCCATCGCACGCGCATTCGCACCGACCTTGCCTGCCCGTAACAGCGGCATATCGACTCCTTTCCAGGAGTGGAAAGTCATGGCCTGCCCAACGCCGTCGAGCAACGCCGTCAGGACCCCGCGGTCGAAGGAACCATCGATGATTACGCCGTCGAAGTCGAGTAGGCTCGCTGCGGCATTGATCGTCATCGCTATGGCCGCGCTGCTTTGCGCCAGCCATTGATCGGTTTCTTCATGCCACGGTGCCTGGAGGGCCCGCTCATCGCTCCAGGCGTCAGGGGCGAGTCCGCGGGCTCTGTAGCGCATTTCAAGATTCAGCAGCGAGGCGACGCTCAAGAGCTGAGGGGGCTTGCGTTGTTGGTCTCCGTGGCCCGCGGATAACGGCATGGAACCCACGGCGCCGGCGTTGCCGTGCAGGCCGTGATGGAGCTGACTGTCGATTACCAGGCCGCCGCCGATGAAGACGTCTACGTAGAAATACAGAAAACTGCGCAGGCTGCGTCCCTGACCGACCACCAGTTCTGCGACGCAGGCGGCCGCCGTGTCCTTCACGAAATCAACCGGCAGAGAGCAGAATTTCTCGATCTCGGCGACGTGGTCGATGTGCTTCCATCTCTGCTCGTAATCCGGCGGGAATCCGAGCAATTCGCCCCAGTCCTGAATCTCCAATGGCGCCGTAACGCCGATGCCGCTGATCAGTTCGGCTTTGTCCGGACCAAGTGTGTCGGTCAGAGAGCGCAAAGTCTGCTGGATTTTTCCGAAGATCTCGGCCGGATCGGGCACGTCGTACGAAAAGCTCAGACATTCGCGCATCTGCGCGCTGAAATCGACCAGTAACAGGTCTGTGCTGCGCCGTCCGATGTTTATGCCGATCGAAAATGCGCCATCCGGATTCAGCGCCATCGGCACCGAGGGTTGGCCGACCTTGCCTTTTACAGGGGCCTCTTTGATGACCAGCCCGTCCTCCTCCAGCCTGCCCATGATCTGCTGGACAGTCTGGGCCGACAGGTGGGTCATGCGCGCGATTTGCGCTTTCGAACAACTGCCGTTCAGGCGGATGGTCTGCAGCACCACGCGCTCGTTGAACTGCCTCATTCCCCCCTGGTTGGAACCGTGCGACAGAGGTCCAGGGCGTTTAGAGCCGGCTCTGTTCATAAACGGTCGCCATGCATGAATTACCTCCTCTCCTCATCGCGTATGTGTGTGCATGTAGGAATCGACGGACAGGGACGGCGTGACTTTCACCACCCATCCTGCTGTCGGAATTCGAACGCGTCCAAGCGCCGTCTCCGGACTGCTCCGACAGCTCTCAAGCGCGTCGGCGGTCTGCATCCGCAGGCGATCCGCCGGCCCTCTGGTCATTGGCGATGCCTGTTTCAGCCTGATTCCAGGACTGTGATTCAAATAGCCGTGCGTTGTGCATCCTGGGCGCTCATTATCGCGCCGAAACCGCCTCGGACGGTGTCTCCGCCGTCCGAACGCTTCGTCTGTGCATATGGCCTCGCTCGCTCCCTGCGAAGCATCGGTGGCTTATCCGCCGCTGGCCGATGAGAGAGATATTAGCCCTTGAATTATTTTAATCAATCTACTTGATTTATTCGTGACGCGCGCTATAACTCCCGATGATCCTACAGATGGCGCACCGCGAAACGGCTTTGCCAAGCGTTATCGTAGGGAAAACGGTAGGTCGGGAATTTCAACGGGAATTAACGACCGAGAAAATTATACGCGGCGATCCTTGCGAAGACTGCAGCTGGGTTTTCAATTGTGGATTCATGCTTAGCGGAGGAGATTACATGCCTATAAAGTTCAACAAAAAGGCTTTGGGATTGGGTGTGGCATGTGCCGCCCTCCTGGGTTTTTCGTGCGCTCAGGCCAGTGCGGCACAGCTCAGTGCCTGTCTGATCACCAAGACGGACAACAATCCTTACTGGATCACCATGCAGCATGCGGCGGCGGCCAAGGCCAAGGCGCTTGGCATCAAACTTTATTCGTATGCCGGCAAGTATGATGGTGACAATGCCACGCAGGTGAACGACGTCCAGACCTGCGTCGCCAATCAAGTCGATGCGATCATCATTGCAGCCTCTTCGCCCAAGGGCATCGCGCACACCCTCGACCAGGCGCACAAGGCAGGCGTGCTGATCATCGCGGTCGATACGCTGCTTAATCCGATAGATACCGCGCAGGTGTCCTTCGCCACCGACAATTTCGAGGCTGGCGAGCTTGATGGCCGTTGGGCGTTGAAGACCCTCGGAGCCAAGGCGAAGTCCGCCAAGATCGGCATGATCGATCTGGCCATCAATCAGCCGTCGGTCGGTGTCGAACGCGACCAGGGCTTCCTGAAGGGATTCGGCATCGCCCTCAAGAACCCCAACAAATGGGGCGACGAAACCGATCCGCGCATCGTTGGTCACGCCGTGTCTGGTGGAAACGAGAAGGGCGGCCTAAAGGCGATGGAGCAACTGCTCGCGATCAACAACAACATCAATCTGGTCTATGCGATCAACGAACCGGCTGCGTTCGGCGCCTATCAGGCGCTGAAGTCCTCCGGGCGTGCGGGCAAGGCCAAGCTGGTGGCGATCGACGGCAGTTGCCCCGGGATCAAGTGGGTCAAACAGGGAATCATCGACGCGGATGCCATGCAGTTCCCCAAACGCATGGTCGTCAAGGCGCTCGAGGCCTTGGTGCAGTACAAGAAGGACGGCACGGTGCCTAAGCCCAGCAAGGGATTGCCCTACTTCAACACCGGCGTGAAGCTGGTGACCGCGCATCCCGTTCCGGGCGTGCCGTCGATCAGTCCGGCTGAAGGGGCCAAGATGTGTTGGGGCTACACTAAGTCCTAGTACTCACGCCCAGGCCGCGAAATGGGCTTGGGGCGGCGCAACGCATAACCGCCTCAAGCCGCATCCCATGTCGGTAGCGGGAAACCGCATTCTGCGCCAAGCACACTTCAGAACGGGGAGAACGGGGTGAGTACACAACCTCTTGAGCCGGGGGCTGCGTTTCCAGATTCTCAAAAGAGCAGCAGTGACCCGCATTTTTCGAGCGATCGGTCATTCATCAAGCGTATCCAGCATCTCTTGCACCGCACGCCCTCGATCGTGCCCTTGCTGGTTCTGCTCATGGCCGTCATCGGTTTCAGCATTCTTCTCGGCCATCGGTTTCTGTCGCCGTTCACGCTGACCCTGGTACTGCAGCAGGTGTCAGTCATCGGCGTCGTCACCGTCGCGCAGACGCTGATCATCCTGACCGCCGGCATCGATCTAAGCGTCGGCGCCATCATGGTGTTGAGTACGGTCGTGATGGGGCACGCCGTCATGCACTACGGATTTCCCGGTCCCTTGGCCGTCGGGCTCGGTTTGTTCGTCGGTCTGGTTTGCGGTGTGATCAACGGCTGGCTGGTCGCGAACATCAAGCTGCCGCCGTTTATCGTCACCCTGGGCACATGGCAGATTTATCTGGCTACCAACTATCTGTACTCGAACAACGAATCCATTCAGTTTCAGACGCTGCAGGCGAAAGCGCCGGCGCTGTTGTTTCTCGGCAACACGTTCAACGTTCTGGGGGCTTCCTTGACGTACGGCGTGATTCTGATGTTCCTGCTTGTCGCGCTGTTCGCTTATGCGCTGTTCAAAACCAGTTGGGGGCGTTATGTCTACGCCGTCGGGGACGATTCGGAGTCGGCGCGCCTGGCGGGCGTGCGAACCAAGCGCATCCTGTATTCCGTCTACATCTTGTCGGGTCTTATCTGCGCGCTGGCCGGTTGGGTGATGATCGGGCGCGTCGGCGCGGTGACGCCGCAGGCCGGCGAACTGACGAATATCAGCAGTATCACGGCCGTGGTGATCGGCGGGGTTTCCCTGTTCGGTGGGCGGGGCTCCATTTACGGCGCCTTCTTCGGCGGCCTCATCGTGGGCGTCTTCACCCTCGGCCTGCGCATGGCGGGTTTCGATCCGCAGTGGACTTATCTGCTCATCGGCGCGCTCATCATCGTGGCGGTGATGGTGGACCAATGGATACGGAAGGTGTCGGCATGACTCAGCCCATCCTCGAAGCACGGAATGTCGTCAAACGATTCGGCGTGGTAACCGCGCTCGATCACTCGGATTTCGACCTGTATCCGGGCGAGATACTCGCTGTGATCGGTGACAACGGTGCGGGCAAGTCCACGCTGATCAAGGTCCTGACGGGAGCCTTGAGCCCGGACGAGGGGCAGGTCTTGGTGGGAGGCAAGGAGGTTCGGTTTTCTTCGCCGCTGGAGGCGCGTCAAGCCGGCATCGAAACGGTCTATCAGACGCTTGCGCTGTCCCCGGCGTTGTCCATTGCGGACAACATGTTCATGGGCCGCGAGCTGAGAAAGCCGGGCTTCCTCGGCAAGGCCTTGCGCATGCTCGACCGCAAGAAGATGGAGGAGGTCGCGCGGGAAAAGATCTCCGACCTAGGAGTGCAGACCATTCAGGATATTTCCCAGGCGGTCGAAACCCTGTCCGGCGGCCAGCGGCAGAGCGTGGCGGTGGCGCGGGCCGTCGCTTTCGGCAGCAAGGTGGTAATTCTGGACGAGCCCACCGCGGCGTTGGGCGTCAAGGAATCCCGGCACGTGCTCGATCTGATCCTCGACGTGAAGGCGCGCGGCATTCCGATTGTGCTGATCTCGCACGACATGCCGAGTGTTTTCGAGGTCGCGGACCGCATTCACATCCATCGTCTCGGCAAGCGGCTCTGTGTCATCAATCCGGCCGATTACACCATGTCCGATGCGGTCGCCTTCATGACCGGCGCGCGTCAGCCAGACGAGATGCAGATGGCCAGCTAGCCGCGCTGCCGCAGCGCGGCGACTGCGTCATCCCCGTTCGCCGGCGGGACGATCGACGTGAAATCCCCAAAATCCGGCACCTTCCTCAAGGTGCCGTCCGGCGTTCCTCCTGCCGCCCGAGGGGGCGCGCATCCAGCGGCGGCGGCGCGAAGACCTTTAGCTCGGGAAGCGCGCCGTCGTATCGCTCGACTTCCACCAGGAAGCTGTTCGCCGACGGTCCCTGCGTGAACGACGAGGTTCCGATGTTGTTGGTCAGGGCATTGGAATTGCCATGAATTTCCAGGCTCAGCGGATCCGTCGGGTCCAGTGTGTCGTACCAGGCGTATGCCGTCGCTCTTGCCCTGTCCACTGCCCTGCCTCCTCAATTCAGAGCGTACATGCCCGCCGCACTAGGTCATATACCCTGACCGAGCTTGCTGTGTTGCGCGAGCGGAGGTGGATTGGAGTCAGTTTTGCACGCCGGCGGTCTGCGCCTGGATCAACCTGCGCGGTGCGTAGCCCTCGGGTTTGTCGCCGATTGCGTTGGCGCCGGTCAGCATCGCCTGCATGCCGGGGGTGAAGAAGGTGTAGGGGTAGGCGGCAGGCGGTGCGCCGGCCTCGTCCAGGCGGGTGCGCAGCTCCGCCGGCAGCTCGAAGTCGAGCGCGTGCAGATTGTCTTCGAGCTGCGCCGACTTGGTGGCGCCGATCAGCACCGATCCGACGCCGGGACGTCCGGCGACCCAGTTGATGGCGACCTGCGCCATGCTGTGTCCGGTCTCGCGGGCGACGTTTTCGAGTTCGGCGACGATGGCGAAATTGCGTCCGGTCAGTTTCTCGAACGCCGGATTCCCGCTGCCGCTCATCGTCTGCAGGCGGCCTTCGCCGAACTGGCCGGACTGCGACGGCCTGTACTTGCCCGACAGCAGACCGCTGGCCAGCGGACTCCAGGCCATCACGCCCATGCCGTGCTGCGTAGCCAGTACGGGGTACTCGTTCTCGATGCCGCGTTCGGCCAGGGAGTATTCGAGCTGCAGCGCGGACAGCGGTTCGTAGCCGCGCAGCTCGGCGATGGTTTGCGCGCGGCTGGCGTACCAGGCCGGCACGTTCGACATGCCGACGTGGCGCACCTTGCCCGTACGTACCAGATCGTCAAAGGTCCGCATTACTTCCTCGGCGGGCGTCAGGGTGTCCCAGGCGTGCATGAGATAGAGGTCGATGTAGTCGGTGTTCAGCCGCTTCAGGGATCCCTCGACCGCGCGCAGGATGTTCTTGCGCCCGTTGCCGCCGGCGTTGGGGTTGCCGGGTCGGCGCTGAAGGAAAACTTGGTCGTGATCACCATGCGGTCCCGCAGCCCGCGTTCTTTTACGAACTCGCCGATCCATTGTTCGCTGATGCCGTTGGTGTACAGATCGGCGGTGTCGATCAGGTTGCCGCCGGCGTCGACGTAGGCGTCGAACAGGGCGCGGGCGGTCTCCTTGTCGGCGCCCCAGCCCCAGTCTGTGCCGAAGGTCATGGTGCCGAGGGCGAGGCGGCTTATGCGCAGACCGCTGTTGCCGAGAGTGAAGTAGCGATCAAGGCTCATGGCGTTTCTCCTGGTGAAGTCGAGATGTGCGATGAGCGCAGTCTGGGCTTTGTTTGTTATGCGATAAATACGTATAGTCTTAATGACTTTTAAAGTACTTATTGATAATGGCCGTGCGTTTCAAGCAACTCGACGGTTTCATTGCGTTCACGACCGTGGCGCGCCTGCGCAGCTTCACTGCCGCGGCTGCCGAACTCGAGGTGAGTCCGCAGGCCGTCAGCCAGTCGCTCAGGGCCTTTGAGGAACGCCTGGGGGTTCGGCTGTTCAACCGCACCACGCGCAGCGTGGCGCTGAACGAGGCCGGCGAGCGTCTGCTGGCCAGGGCCGGGCCGGCGTTGGGCGATCTGTTCGATGCCCTGGAAACCGTACAGGAGTTTCGCGACCGGCCGGCCGGACTGCTCAGGATCAACCTGCCGCGCCCGGCCTACAGCGGTCTGTTGCAGCCCGTTCTGCCCGCGTTCCATGCGGCATATCCGGACATCGAACTGGAACTGTGCTTCGACGACGGTTTCTCGGACATTGTCGAGCCGGGATTCGATGCGGGTATCCGACTGGGCGAATCGGTGGTGCAGGACATGGTCAGCGTGCCGCTGAGCCGCGAGGAGCGCATCGTCATCGTCGCCACCCCCGACTATCTGGCGCGTAGAGGCGTACCGCTGTCGGTGGAGGATCTGCACGCCCATGACTGCATCCGCTTTCGCATGCCGACCGGCGGTGTGGTGTATCGCTGGGAGCTGCTCAAGGACAGGCGGGAGATCGAGATGCAGGTGGACGGTCCGATCACGGTGAACGACACCGGGGCCATGGTGAGCGCCGCGCTGGACGGCTTCGGCTTGGGGTACGTGCTGGAATGCACGGCCGCGGCGCATCTGGCCAGCGGCCGCCTGGTGCGCGTGCTGGAGCGTGCCTGCCCCACGCTGTCGGGTTTTCACCTCTACTATCCGAGCCGGAGGCAGTTGCCCGCCAAGCTGCGCTGTTTCATCGACTATTGGCAGGCGCACGCTCGCGGCCTGCGCGAGCCGGCGCGCTGAGGTTGTTTGCCGCTCCCGCCCGCCTACGCCGGTTTAGGGGAATCGATGAGCGGCGGGGGCGAGAAGACGCCCAGCTCCGGTAGGTCGCCCGTGTATTTCTCGATCTCGACCAGGCAACTGTTCGCGGACGGCCCCTGTGCGAACGAGGACGAGCCGATGTCATTGGTCAGCGCGTTGGGATTGCCGTGGATTTCCAGGCTCAGCGGGTCCGCCGGGTCCAGCACGTCGTACCAGGCGCCGGTGGCGAGCTGTACGACGCCCGGCCGCAGCGCGTCCGATACGCGAGCCCCGGCGAGCAGGGCGCCGCGGTCGTTGAACACCCGCACCACGTCGCCGTCGCGGATGTTCCGCGCCGCGGCGTCGCGCGGATTCATGCGCAATGGTTCGCGCCCGCGGATCTTCGATTCCTGACTGGTGACGCCGTGGTCGAGCTGGCTGTGCAGGCGGGTGGCCGGCTGGTTGGACAGCAGGTGCAGAGGAAAGTGCTCGGCCTGGGGGCTGCCGAGCCACTCGCGCTTGTCGTACCACGCCGGGTGGCCGACGCAGTCGGGGCAGCCGGCATCGGCGATGGTTTGCGAGAACAGCTCGATCCTGCCCGAGGGCGTGTCCAGCGGATGGCCGGCCGGATCCTGCCGGAAGCGTTCGAGCACCAGTGGGCGTTCTTCCAGCATCGGGCGCAGGTCCAGCGCCGGTCCTTCCCTGAAGCTGGCGAAACCGGGCAGGCTGATGCCGACTTCCCCGGCGTTCCGACGGGTGACGTCCCAGAGATGCTCCAGCCATTCGTCCGCGTCGCGTCCCTCGGTGAATTCCGCCTCGAACCCCAGCCGCTTTGCCAGCCCGATGAACACGGCGTAGTCGTCGCGTGCCTCGCCGTAGGGGGTGAGCACCGCGTGCATCGGCGTCAGCCAGTGGTCCATGCTGCTGCCGGCGAAGTCGCTGCGCTCCAGCGGCGAGGTGACCGGGAATACGATGTCGGCCATGCGCGCCGTGGTGGTCCAGTTGGGCTCGTTGACGATGACGGTCTTGGGCCGTGTCCAGGCGCGGCGCAGGCGGTTGATGTCCTGGTGGTGGTGGAACGGGTTGCCGCCGGCCCAGTAGACAAGGTCGATGTGCGGATAGGTGAGCGTTCGGCCGTTGTAGCTGAAGGTCTCGCCGGGATGTTCCAGCAGGTCGGCGATCCGTGCGACCGGGATGACGTCCTGCACCGGGTTGGGCGGCCGCGGGATGGTGCCGATCTTGAACGGCAGGTAGCGGCGCTGCATGGTGTTCATGCGCTCGACCCCCGTGCCCATCAGTACGCCACCGCCCGGCAGGCCGATGTGACCGAGCGCCGCGGCCAGCGCCCAGGCCGCCCAGTGCGTCTGTTCGCCGTGCTCGGCGCGCTGCAGGGAGTAGGTGACTCCGATCAGACAGCGCTCTTCGGCCATGCTGCGGGCCAGCGCGCGGATCTCCTCGGCCGGCAGTTCGGAGAGCGTGGATGCCCAGGCGGCATCCTTGGGTCGGCCGTCATCGCGGCCGGTGACGTAGTCGGCGAGGCGGTCGAAGCCGGTGCAGTAGGTGCTCACGAACTCGCGGTCGTAGCGGTCCTCGACGATCAGCGTATGCAGCATGCCGAGCATGATCGTCACGTCGCTGTTCGGCCGGCAGGCCAGCCAGCGGGTGTCGAGGCTGTCGAGCACGTCGTCGCGGATCGGGCTGATGTTGACGACCTCGACGCCCCCATCGCGGATGGCTGCGAAATGCTCGGCGGCGTCGTGGCGGCCGATGCCGCCGGAGTTGACCTGTGCGTTGCGCACCGCCGCGCCGCCGAAGAAGACGATGCGCCTGCAATGCTGCGCGATCTCCTGCGTGGTCGGCGCTTGTGCCGCGGCGTAGTAGGCATTCATGCCCAGCACGTGCGGGATCAGGACTTCGGCGGCGGCGAAGGAGTAGCTGTCGACCGAATCGGTGTAGCCGCCGAACAGGCGCATGAAGCGATGTATCTGCCCTTGCGCATGATGGAACCGCCCGGCGCTGGCCCAACCGTAGGAGCCGGCGTAGATGGCTTTGTTACCGCCCGCATCGCGCGCTTCGCTCAGCGCATGCGCGGCGATATCCAGCGCTTCGTCCCACTTGACTTCGACGAACGGCTCGCGTCCGCGTTGGGTGGTGTCGCTGGCGCGGCGGTGTTCATAGTAGCCGCGGCGGATGGCGGGGCGCGCGATCCGGCAGCGTGGATCCTGGGTCGCCGTCAGCGAACGGCCGATGGCGGAGGGCCGGTCGTCGCCGGGCGCAGGGGTCACGGACAGCGCGCCGCCGGGAGTCCGGTCGACGAGGAAGTTGCCCCAGTGGGTGGCGGTCATGCGGCGCAGGTCCATGACGGTCTCCGGTTCGGGATGTGCTTTTCAGGGAAGTTTGCAGGCATGCCGGCAGGATATTCATGGCGGCTAAGTGTTGCCGACAAGATTGCAGAAGTGGACGGTTGTGGGCAAGTACATATCCGGACATGCGTCGGCAGAGAAGCGGACGTATGATCTCCCTCTGGAATTGGAAGGACTGACTGGCGACAATGCGGTATACCGCCATGTCGCTCCGGCCCGGGGTGTCGTGGTTTTCGGCGGCAACAGCAACGGTTGAGGCTAGGATGGCAGAGATAGTAGTACTTGGCGCAGGGATGGTGGGCATCGGCGCGGCGCTTGCACTGCAGGAACGCGGGCATGAGGTGACGGTGCTCGAGCGTGGTGAACCCGGGCATGAAACGAGCTACGGCAATGCCGGCCTGATCCAGAGGGAGGCGGCCGAACCCTACGCCATCCCGCGTGACCTGCCGACCTTGTGGCGCTATGCGACCGGCCGCAGCAACGACATCGTCTATCGCCTGGGCGACGTGCTCAAGTCCGCCTCGCCGCTGTGGAGCTACTTCCGCTCCTCCGCCACGCACCGCCACCGCGCCATCGCGCAGACCTATTCGAAGCTGATCGCCTGTTCGACGGCCGATCACGGGCCGCTGATCGAAGCGGCGGGCGCGGACGATCTCATCGGCAGAGCCGGTTTCTACCAGTTGTACCGCGATCCCCGCGAGTTCGACGAGGCGGTAAGCGAAGCCGAGCGCGTGCGCAAGACCTATGGCGTCGAGTCACGCGTGCTCGACGGTGCGGCCCTGATGGCCGAGGAGCCGGCCTTGCGCAAAGAGGTGCCCGGCGCCGTGCACTGGACCGAAACCTGGTCGACGAACGATCCGGGTGGTCTGGTCGGCGCCTATGCCCGCCTGTTCGCCGCGCGCGGCGGGCGCATCGTGAAAGGCGATGCGCAGAGCCTGCGCCAGGAAGGGAGCGCATGGCATCTGCACAGCGAAGAGGGCCCGCTGCAGGCGTCCGACGTGGTCGTCGCGCTGGGGCCGTGGTCGCCGGACGTGCTGGCGCGTTTCGGCTATCGCGTGCCGATGGTCTGGAAGCGCGGCTACCATCGGCATTTCAGCATGACCGCGACCTTGAACCGTCCCATCATGGACGTTGGCAACGGGGTGGTGCTGTCGCCGATGACCTACGGCCTGCGGATCGCGACCGGCGCCGAACTGGTCGACCGCTCCGCGCCCATCAATCTGCGCCAGGTCGAGCGCGGCCTGGCCGGCGCCCGCGAGCTGATGGATATCGGCGAGCCGGTGAACGGCGAAGTCTGGTTCGGCCACCGGCCCTGCATGCCCGATATGCTGCCGGTTGTCGGCGCAGCCCCCAACCATCCGGGGCTATGGTTCGATTTCGGGCACGGCCATCAGGGCCTGACGCTAGGCCCGACCACGGGCCGGATTCTCGCCGACATCATCGACGGGAAGAGCGAAGGCGTGGCGCCTGCCTTGTCGCCGGTGAAGAGGATTCAGACTGCGGCGTAAGCAGTGTGGGGATTGCTGCCGACCCTATCCGTCGAGATCCCAGTGAAGTCCGTGCTACTGCTGCTGCAGGCTGAACAGTGCCTGCAGCAGATATGCCGTAGCCGGCTCATGTTCGCCTTGCCGATACGCCATCCCCAGCTCTCGCCACAGCGGTGGATCAAGTGGCCGAGTAACGACGCGCTGGTCGGACAGGAGGGCCCCTTCTTCGTGTGGCAGCAAGGTGCTCCTTCCGCGGGGTTCTCCTGAGCGGCTTTCAGAAAGGCCAGTATCGGATCGCGTCGCCATGGCTCGATGACCAGCCCAGCCACTTTCGCTTGCGGTAGCGCGACAATGCCTATGTCCAAAGCACCGCTCGCCAGTCGTTCCAACGACTGATGCGAGGTCAGCACGGCGATCTGCACGTCGATGCCCGGATGAGTGTCTGCCAGGATCTCCAGCGCCCGCGGCAGCAGATGTGCGATCACTCCGGTGGAGGAGCCGATGCGTACCCGGCCAGCCAGTCCCTTGGACTGACGGGCCATGTCATCCATTACGTGAGCGACGTCGGCCAGCAGGCGGCGTGCGTGCTCAACCAGGCTTTCCCCGATAGCCGTGGGCCGTACCGCTCCGCGAGTGCGTGAGAGCAGGCGCGCGCCGATCCGCGTTTCCAGTTCGGAAATGTGCAGACTGACCGTCGGTGGCGCCAAGTGCAGCCGGCGCGCCGCTTCGGCGAAGGAACCGTGCTCAACGATCACGACCAGCGTGCGCAACTGGTCCAGATTGAATTCCCGCATAGCGATCAGTGTTCAGAAAATATGAATTTAGAGAGCAGTAATTACAACTTTCCTGATTTTATGGGGCGCGGCAGGATAGGGCCATCGAAACTCACACGGGAGTCCACAGATGAGTTTGGCGCGGGTGTTTATCGACGGTGACCAGGGAACCACGGGTTTGCAGATCCACGCACGTCTGCAGGGGCGCGACGACATTGCCGTCGACACTCTGCCGCCGGAGTCACGCAAAGACGTGAAGCAGCGCAGCCGGGCGTTGAACGAGTGCGACATCGCCATTCTCTGTCTGCCGGATAATGCTGCACGCCAGGCCGTCAGTCTTTTGGATAATCCGGCCGTGCGCGTGATTGACGCCAGCTCGGCGCATCGAACCACTCATGGTTGGGTGTATGGTTTTCCGGAATGGCAGGCCGGGCAGCCGCAGCTGATTGCGCAGTCGAAGCGGGTCACCAATCCGGGCTGCTATTCCACGGGCGCCGTCGGTGTGTTGTCTCCGCTGGTGCGGGCGGGGCTGGTGCCCCGGGACTATCCGGTGACTATTCAAGCCGTGTCCGGCTATTCCGGTCAGGGGCGCGCGGGCGTTGAGCTGTACGAAGGTGAGCATGCGGCGCAAGCGCCGGCATTCCAGGTGTACGGTCTTAGGCTGAGGCACAAGCATGTGCCGGAGATCCAGCAATACGCCGGTCTGACCTTTCCGCCCGTATTCGTTCCGGCCTATGGGGCTTACCGCCAGGGCATCGTGATGTGTATCCCGCTGCAGCAACGCTTGCTGCCCGGTGGGGGCGACGTGGAATCAATGCATGCCCGTCTGGCGCAGCACTACGCTGATACGCCGTATGTGCACGTGCTTCCGCCCGCATCCGCCGCCGAACTGGGCTACCTGAATCCCGAGCTCTGCAATGGCGGCAACGAAATGCAATTGGCCGTGTTCGCCAACCGTGAAAGCGGGCAGATTCTGCTGACCGCCGTGTTCGACAATCTTGGCAAAGGGGCGGCCGGTGCGGCCGTGCAAAACCTGGATCTGATGCTTAATGGGACTGTCGAGTGAGTGTTTTTGATGCCTGTTGCGTTTTCAGTGCGCCATCGGTTCGCGCTTTGTTGCAAAGATCGTACGTATTTACGGATTGACCGAGGCTAGGAAAGGCAAGCAGAGCGCTGCTGCAGACAGTGCCACAGCATATGCATGGAGGCGCAAGCCTTGGCCCGGCTCATTCGGGCGTATGGCGTCCGGCGAGTGGG
>NZ_JARRQY010000034.1:0-92541 GCF_037381185.1 Acidihalobacter sp. | reverse complement strand
CTCCCTTCCGGGAGCCCCGCTTTTTTATGGATGAATGGTTTGGTTCGGTGTGCTAAGAGTGGCGGCACACCACGCCTGTAAATCAAGGAGCGCAGTCATGCCATCCGATGTGATCGCCCGGATCAATCGCCAACCCGACTATGCAACCGACTGGCATGCGCATGACGTGGTGATGATGTTGGCGCCGGCGCGCGGTGTCTTTGCGGTGACGGATGAGAACCTTGGCCGCGATCGGAACGTGCCTCCCGGTGCCTTCTACTGGATCGACGCGCATTGTGGCCACCGTTCCCGCGCCGGCGCGGCGGATCAGATGCATTGGGTCTGCTACGCGCCGGCCGAGTTGCTGCATGGCGCGGTGCGCGGCGCGAGGTCCGGAATCGCAGCGTTGTCGCCTGCCGCCGAGCGTTTGCTGGGTCTGCAGCGCCTGCTCGCCGAGGATGATTCCGCAACCGACACTATCGGGTTGGAGGAAGATGTATCGGCATTGCTCTGGCGGGAGTGTGTCGCGCGTATCCAAGCTCCCGACGGGGCGGGGCGTATGTCGCGGGACGCGCGGCTGGTCGAACGGGTGAATGCCGAATTGCGGAACCGTCTGAACGAACATCCAAGTCTGGACCTGATTGCGCGGCTTTGCGGTGTGTCGCGGCGTCATCTCACGCGACTGTACCGCAGACAGGCCGGGCATACGATTCATGCCCAGCTCAACGCCATGCGCATGCAGCGCGCTGCGGTGCTGCTGGCGACTTCCGGCTTCACGGTGATGCAGGTCGCCAGCGAGATCGGCTTCGACAATCCATCGCATTTCGCCCGGGTGTTTCGCAATTGGCACGGGGTCGCGCCTCGCGTCTTCCGCGCGCGCACGCATTGAGTCCTGGGGGCCCGGGAACCTCGCTCAGTGGCCCGATTCGGGCTGAATCCACCCGAGCGCCGCGCAATCATTGCGGATGTCGTCAAAGACAGGCATGCGGAACCGGATGAGCGCGCGCGAACGGCAACAAACCGGTGATCAGGCATTCGACATGCGCGGTGTGTTCGGTGCGCTGATCACCTCGATGTCGTGGGGCGCAACCGGTGTCTGGGTGAATCTGGCGCCGACCCTGTCGCCGCTTGCACTGGTCGCCTGGCGCCTGTTGTTGGCGGCGCTGCTGTTTCTGGTCTTCTTCCCCCGTGTCAGGGGCGGCTACGGCCTCGTGGCAGCGGGTTTGGGGGGACTGCTCGTCGCCTACTACCTGGCCGCAGTGTTTGCGTTCCAGCACGCGCCGGTGGGAGAAGTGTCGCTGTGCATCGGCTGTGCTCCGTTGTTCGTGTTGTTCTACCGTGCTTTGGGCGGGCACCTACCTGCATGGCATGAGTCGTTGGCGGTGGTGATGACGCTGGCAGGTCTGCTGGTGATCGTCCGACCGGGACTGGGCGGGGCCTGGGTTCCGGGTACGGGGCTCGGGTTGATGTCGGCGCTCGGCGCTGCTGCGCTTACCGCCGCCTATGCGAGCATTCACCGTCATCTGGCTCTGCAGGCGCATGCGCCCAACGGCGCCGAAATAGGCCGTGCTGCCTTCGTTCCGCTGGGGCTCGCGCTGTTCGGCGTTGCATGGCTGTCGGGCGGTTCCGCGCGGGTGCTGCCCCCGGATATGTCCGCCGGCGCTGCAGTGCTCGGTCTCGGAATCATCTCGACGGCGCTGCCGACGCTGGCGGTCGCCGTGGCTTCCAGCCGGCTGGCGCCGTTTCTGAATACGCTGATACGCCTGAGTACGCCGTTGTTCGCGTCTGCTTTCGGCTGGATGTTTCTAGCTCAGCAACCCACGTGGTGGACGGTGGTGGGGGCGGCGCTGATTCTCTCGGGCCTGCTCGTCCAGAGTCTGACCCCTCGCCGCCCTCAGCGTTTGGGAGGCGGTGGATAGTAGACGGGATACCACAAGGGCGCCGCGGGCACGGTGATATAGCGTATCTGCGGTTCGATGGGCCACAGATGCGGAGCGCCGGCCTTGAGCACCGGCATGTGGTAGGCGTAGCCGCCGACCTTGCGTGTCTCGAATCGCGTGATGTCGCCGGCGATGGTGATCAGGCGTCCCTTGGCATAGAGCGCCGGATCGTAGAAGCCGGAGTTGCAGGCGACGAAGCGACCCAGCGAACGGGAACGCGACTCGCGCGGTTCACCTCCGGCGTATAGAGGCAGCGCCAGCACGATGAAACAGGTGCGGTCGGCTTGCGGCTCGGTAGTGATGAGTTCTCCGCCCCAGCGTACGCGCGCACCCAGGTAGTCGGTCCTGACGGCATCCTGCGGGGTGAGGTCGGCATACGGGCCCGATGGTTTCAAGGGCACGCCTGCGCAGCCGCCCAGCGCGAGAGCTGACACGGTGGCCAAGGCGATCGCGGCCGTCTGTCCGCACAGCCTGCTCCGCACTTCTCTAAGTGATCTGACGCGCACTTCTGCCCCTTCGGAATAAGAGATGGACGGTGCCGCGCACGAGCAGGCGCAATATCTGCACGATCAGCCAGCCCCATGCGTACAGCGTGAGCCAGAAATCGAGAAGATAATCCCACAGGTTGGGAGATTCCAGCAGATGCAGATCGAAGGCGAGCACGGCCAGCGCCAGCAGCCAGAGCAGACGCGAGCGGACAATGGCCAACCAGAGCATGACCGGCACCAGTGCGATCACCAGTACCAGCGGTTGATAGCCCAGCGCGTAGGGATCGAAGACCGTCAGACCGGCGGTCATCGGATACAGCACCGCGCCGCCGATCGAGGCGAGCCACCACAGGCGGCGGCGATCGACGGCGTCGAGCAGCGTGGGGCCGCCGGCGCGGCGGATCACCGCAGCCAGCATGACCATCCAGCTGACCGCGCTGAAATCGCCGAAGAATCCCCGCACGTAGCCGGCCAGGATCAGTCCGTTGGCAGGTACGAACAGCACGATCGCGGCGACGACGACCGTCAATCCGGTGCGCAGTCTCGAGGGCAGGTGCCGGATACCGGGCAGCAGCAGGATGCCGAGTACGACGATCAGCGCCTGCCCGCTCAGGCCGAAGGCCTGCTGTGCGAGGTGCTCAATGCCCATCGCCGTTCTCCGGAGCCGGCCAGTCGGCAAGCGGCTTCAACGCAGCGGCCGGGTCCTTGCGCGCGGCGCGGGCCTGGGCTTCCAGCCAGGCGACGTTGAACGCGGCGTGCGCGATACGCCGTCGCCACCAGGTGTAGACGATGTCGACGCGTCCGCCGCGCTGGATCATGTAGGGATAGGAAAACTCGGCCTCGTGGTTCGGACTGGAGGCGAGCGTGGCGACCCGGGTGAAATGGATGCCGTCGTCGGACAGGGCCAGCGCCAGCACGTTGCGGTTGGCCGGCTCGGGATTGTAGGCCATCAGAATCTGCCCGTTGCTCAGGCGCAGCGCAGCCACGGCGGAATTGGGGTTGGACAGCTTGAGGCGCTGCGGCGCGCTCCAGGTGCGGCCACCGTCGCGCGTGCCGCTCATCAGGATGCGGTTGGGCGCCGATCCGGCGTAACGCATGTAGGCGAAGGCCTGCATGGGGCCGACCGGCACCAGCGCCGGCTGTAGCGAGTCGGTGCCGGAGTCGATGCGGTAGCGGTGCAGCAGTCGGCCGTGGGGGCCCAGACGCAGCCATTCGCCGAACATGCCCATCGACTCGTTGTATACCGGCAGCGCTACGCTGCCGTCGGTCAGGGGTACCGGGTTCTCCCTGACCAGGGTGGAGATGTTGAACATCGGCGTGGTGATCAGGCGACGTGCCGGACTCCAGTGCGCGCCGTCGTCGCTGGAGACCATTTCGTTGAGAGCGCTGCCGGCCCAGCCGCCGATCGAGACGGTGACGTAGATCAGGTAGAGGCGCCCGTCGCCGCCGAAGAACAACACCGGATTCCCGGTCATGCGGGTGAAGCGCAGCGTGTCGCGCTGGGTGGAGAGCCGCCCGGCGACCGCTCGTGGACGGCTCCATTGTCCGTCGTGTTCGCGCGAGAGGTAGATGCGTACGTCGCGTGCGCCTTCGTGCGAGCCGCCGAACCAGGCGGCCAGCAGATCGCCGCCGGGTAGCGCCACCACGGTTGCCGAGTGCACGCTGGGCGCGACGGCGCGGGCGGGCAGCAGTTGCTGCGAGAACTGCGGCTGGGTGCCGGCGCTGCCCTGGGTCAGCGGTAGTGCGAAACGCGGCGGTGCGAGGTCTGCGCCGCGTAGCGCTGCGACGGTCAGCACTGCCGCGACCGCCAGCAGGCCGAATACCCGCAGCAACGGCCGTTCAGCCGCCATGCTTGACTCCGGGCGCGGTGGTGCAGCGTTGGTAACCGGCGCGGAACACGTCGATACGCGGAGCCAGAGCATCGAGGTCGTGCCGCGCGAGGGCGGCCAGGACTTCGCTCCGACTCAGGCCGGTGCGGCCCATGTGCACCCAGGACACGCGCGAGGTGAGCGTGCGGTATTGGGCCACCGGGGAGGCGCTCAGACCATGCGCCGCCATCGAGCTACGCATGCTGTCCACTTTTTGCGCTGCGGCGACGACCAGGAAGCTGCCGCAGTGGCCCTCGAGCGCGGGCGGCAGACGCCACCGGCTGTCGGTCTGCCACAGCATGCGCCCGAGTACGGCGGGCAGCAGCGCCGGTTGCGGTCCGTCGTACATCACCACCGGGCTGTTGCGCGTCATCTGCACGATCTGAGGCGGAATGGCGTTCAGGCCGAGCCGCGGATAGACCAGCCCCATGACCACCGCCCACAGCAGCGCGGAACTTGCCGCCATGGCAATGGCATTGTCCGCACGCCACCAGACGTACACGAACAGTGCCCAGGTCAAGCCGCCCAGCGCGATGGCGAAATCCACGCCACGGAACCAGCCGGCGGCGAACACCACCAGCCCGGCGACGGCGCCGGCCAGCAGCAGACCGAGCCACGCGGTCAGGCGACCGAGGCGCGGCATGGGCTGGTCGAGCAGGTGCGCAGCGATGATGGACAGCGGTATCAGCGAGGCGTAGAGGTAGCGTCCGAAGGTCTTGATCAGAAAGAACGGCGCGACCGTGATGATCAGCCACAGCAGCAGAAAGCCCAGATGAGGCATGCGCGCGCGCCAGTCGCTGCGGGCGGCGAGCAGCAGGGCGAGAAACGACCATGGCAGGCCGAGCACCAGCAGGCCGGCGAGCGGCTGCAGCGAGAACTGGAGGAAGTCGCGCGCGCGCAGCTCGGTGCTCAGCGTATGGTCGGACGTTCCCGGAAGCATGGTGTGCACGTAGACGAACCAGGGCAGCGCCAGAGCCAGAAACCCGCAGAAGGTCAGCGTCACGGCCGGCCAGCTTTCGCGCAGGCGTTGTCTGGCGCCGGCGGAGGTGAACAGCAGCGCGAGGATGCCGGCGCCGCTGAGCACGAGAACGATGGGGCCCTTGATCAGAAAACCCGCGGCCAACAGTACCGCGATGGGCGGCAGTAGCCAGTGCGAGCCGGTGCGCAGCCAGCGCAGGATGGCGTAGAAGGCGAGCGCGCTGAATGCTGCGGTGGGTATGTCCAGCAGCAGCATACGGCTGCCGATGGCGATGCTCGCGATGGACATCAGCACCAGGCCCGCGAGCAGGCTGCGGCGCCGGTCGCCGGTCAGTTCCCAGGCGATGAGCGCGGTGGCCAGCACGAATAGCGCGCCGAAGGCGACCGCGACGCCGCGCGCGCTGAGCAGCGAGACTCCGAATGCGCGATAGCTGACGGCTGTGAGCCAGTACAGCAGCGGCGGCTTGTTGAGGCGCGCGTGGCCGTCCAGGCAGGGCACCAGCCAGTCGCCGTGTTCGACGATGCACATCGGCGTGCGCAGGCCAAGGAAGTACTCGTCCTTGGTGGTGACACCGGTTGGTTGGCCGATACCGGGCGCGAAAGCCAGGCAGGCGAGCAGGAACAGGCCCAGCAGTAAAAGGGCGGAGCGCTTGGATGCGGGGGCGGAGGTCATGGGCGGGGCAGTATACCGTGATTGAATGGCTCCGCGGGCTGTCTGCCGGGCTGCGAGGCGCTCGCCATCGACCTGATCGGCCGTGGGCGTTGCGCCTTGCATTTCAGAGCGCTCACCCATTAGACGTGCCCCGGCCGATTTGTTCGGCATGCGCCGTGCGTTCCTTGTTTTCGCGCCGGGGGGAGAACGCCCGTCTCTCGACGAGAGTGTCCTCGAAACGCAGTCCGACGCGCGCAGGAGACAGCGGGGGGATCGATTGGGACTCAAGAACAACTCTCCAACCAATTTCAGGGCGCTATGGCAAACTGTTCCCTCTACGGCTTCGGGCCGATGATCTGAAAAGGAGGCGCCTCCGCATGTCCGGGGAGCTTTTGCCCTCGTTCGCAGTCGCTCTTGAGCTGCTGATACGCCTGTTCGTCGTCGTGCGCATTCTGCTGCGACGCCACGCCGAGCCGACCGCCCGCCTGGCGTGGATCGTGGTAGTGATGCTGGTGCCCGTGGGCGGGCCGATTCTGTATTTCATGTTCGGCGAGGTACGTCTGGGCCGGCGCCGCCTGCGGCGTCATCAGCGTCTGCGCCGCTGGCAGGCGAAGCTGCTGGAGGAGCCCCATGCGGATCATGCCGCGGATCTGGCGGCGGATCACCGGCCGATTGCCAATCTCGCCGAATCGGTCGGCGGAACGCCGGCCCGGCGCGGCAACGTGCTGCACCTGCTGAGCGATTCGGCGCGCATGATCGAGGCCCTGGTCGCGGATATCGAAACGGCGCAGCAGCATTGTCACCTGCTCTCCTATATCTATCTGACGGATTCCTCAGGCCGTGCCGTGGCCGAGGCGCTGGAGCGGGCTTCGGCCCGCGGCGTGGTGTGCCGGGTGCTGGTCGACGCGGTCGGTTCCAAACACTTTCTGCGTTCGGTCCTGCGCGGACGCATGGAGGCCGCCGGTGTGCAGGTGCGCGCAGCACTGCCGGTGAATCCCTTGCGCGCGCTGTTCGCACGGCTCGATGTGCGCAATCACCGCAAGCTGGCGATCATCGACGGGCGTATCGCCTACACGGGCAGCCAGAACATCGCGGACGCGGCATTCGCCCCCAAGGCCAGCTACGCACCCTGGGTCGATGCGACGGTGCGCGTGCACGGGCCGGTGGTGTGGGATCTGCAGCGCCTGTTCATCGAGGACTGGTACCTAGACGCCAACGACTGGCTGGGCGAGGTGCTGGCGGTGCTGCCGGAGCCGCAGGCCGGCGGTGTGGACGTGCAGGTGATCGGCACCGGGCCGATGTCCTACAACTATGCCATGCGCCAGGTGCAGCAGGCGGCGTTGCACCTGGGGCGCGAGGAGGTGGTGATCACCTCCCCCTATCTCGTCCCCGACGAGGGTACGGCGGCGGCTATCCACGCTGCGGCACAGTGTGGGACCCGGGTCAGCCTGGTGGTGCCTGCGCGCAACGATTCGCAGCTCGTGGCCGCCGCCAGCCGCGGTTACTATGCCGATTTTCTCGACAGCGGCGTTTGTATCCGCGAGTACCGCGACGGGCTGCTGCATGCGAAGACGCTCTCGGTCGACCGGCGCCTGAGCATCCTCGGCTCGGCGAATCTGGATCGGCGCAGTTTCGAACTCAATTTCGAGCTGTCCCTGATCGTCTACGACGACGGCTTTACCCGCCAGCTGCGGACCTTGCAAGGGGAGTACATTGCGGCCTCGGATACGGTGCTGCAGGCGCAGTGGGGGCGTTTGTCCTGGCCGAAGCGGCTGTATTTCAACGCGGCCGGTCTGCTGGGGGCTGTGCTCTAGGCCGCGCTAACAGTAGCGCCGAAGGTCGGGAAGCGGGCAAAAGAATACCCCGGCGAAAACGCCGGGGTAAGTTCTTCGACTTGAAGGGGGGAGACAAGTCGAAACCCGCCAAGGGGGGACGGCGGGGAGCGCCGGGCTAAGCGCTCATCAAGTAAGACCGGCGGTTTCGGAAAAGGTTCACCAAGTCCCGAAATTTTTTTGCGGGACGTTTGAACCGGGGGCGTGGGGCATAAAGAAGCCCCGGCACAAGGCCGGGGCAGAAGTATCGACTTGAAGGGGGGAGACAAGTCGAAACCCGCCAAGGGGGGGAACGGCGGGGAGCGCCGGGCTAAGCGCTCAATGGATTGGAGCCTCTGCAGGGCGGAGAGTTCCGCCGGCGAGGTAAAGTTATGTAAAGCGGGCGATTGCCTCGAAACACTCTGCGGTGGGACCGTGGCGCCTTCAGTGTGCGGCGTCCCAGTCCTGGCCCATGCCGATGTCGACCAGCAGCGGTACCGAGAGTTCGGCGGCGCCTTCCATGTGGCTGCGCAGGGTCTCGCGCGTGTCGCCGACCTGTTGCTCGGGCACTTCCAGCACGAGTTCGTCGTGCACCTGCATGATCAGGCGCACCTCCGGCGCTTGTGTTTCGATCCAGTGGTCGACGCGGATCATGGCGCGCTTGATGATGTCGGCGGCGCTGCCCTGCATCGGTGCGTTGATTGCCACGCGTTCGGCCTGCGCGCGCAGCTGGCCGTTGCGGGCGTTGATGTCGGGCAGGTAGAGCCGGCGGCCGAAGATCGTTTCCACGTAGCCCTCCGCCCTGGCCCGCTCGCGCGTGCTGTCCATGTACTCGCGCACGCCGGGGTAGCGGGCGAAATAGCGGTCGACGTAGTCCTGCGCCTCGGCGCGGCCGATGTCGAGCTGGCGCCCCAGGCCGAAGGCGGACATGCCGTAGATCAGGCCGAAGTTGATCGCCTTGGCGGCGCGGCGCTGTTCGGAGCTGACGTCCTCTAGCGCGGTGCCGAAGACTTCCGCGGCAGTGGCGCGATGAATGTCCTGCCCTTCGGCGAAGGCGCGCAGCAGGCCGTCGTCGGCCGACAGGTGGGCCATGATGCGCAGTTCGATCTGCGAGTAGTCGGCGGCGATCAGGCAGTGGCCGGGTTCGGCGACAAAGGCCTGGCGGATGCGCCGCCCCTCTTCGTTGCGCACCGGGATGTTCTGCAGGTTGGGATCGGATGAGGACAGGCGGCCGGTGGAGGCGACCGCCTGGTGATACGAGGTGTGCACCCGGCCGGTGTCCGGGTCGATGCGTTCCGGCAGGCGGTCGGTGTAGGTGGACTTGAGCTTGGCCAGGCCGCGGTGTTCGAGAATCAGGCGCGGCAGCTCGTGCTGTGCGGCAAGTTCCTCGAGTACGTCTTCGGCGGTGGACGGTTGGCCCTTGGGCGTCTTGCGCAGCACGGGCAGGTTGAGGCGGTTGTAGAGCACGTCCTGAATCTGTTTCGGCGAACCGAGATTGAAGGCGCAGTCGGCGATTTCCCGCGTCTGGCGTTCCACGGCGGACATGCGCGCGGCCAGCGCCGCGCTCTGCGTGCGCAGCCGCTCGGCGTCGATGCGCACGCCGTTGCGCTCCATGCGCGAGAGCACGCGCAACAGCGGGATCTCGAGATCCTCATAGATTGCGTGCAGCCCCGGTTCGGCTTCCAGACGCGGCCAGAACAGGCGATGCAGGCGCAGCGTCATGTCTGCGTCCTCGGCCGCGTAGGGAGTGGCGTCCTCGATGCTGACGGCGCTGAACGGGATCTGCTTGGCACCCTTGCCGGCGACGTCCTCGTAATGAATGTTCTGGTGGTCGAGGTGGGCGGAGCACAGCGTGTCGAGGTCGTGGCGGTTGGCCGTGGCGTCGAGCACGTAGGACTCGAGCATGGTGTCGTGGCGAATGCCCTCGAGCGTGATGCCGTGGTTGGCGAGCACGTTGCGGTCGTACTTGAGGTGGTGGCCCAGCTTGCCGCGTGACGGATTCTCCAGCAGCGGGCGCAGGCGTTCGAGCACCGCTTCGCGTTCGAGTTGTTGGGGCACGCCGGGGTAGTCGTGGGCCAGCGGCACGTAGGCTGCCTTGCCCGGTTCGACGGCGAAGGACAGGCCGACGACGCGGGCCTGCATGTAGTCCAGGCTGGTGGTTTCGGTGTCGAAGGCGAATACGTCGGCCTGTTCCAGGCGTTCGATCCAGGCCGTCAGCTCGGCCTCGTCGAGCACGCATTCGTACTCGCCGGCTGCGGACTTGGGTTCAGTGCTCTCTCCGCCTTCGAGTTCGCCGAGCCAGGTGTTGAATTCCAGCCGACCGAACATTTCGCGCAGAGTCTGGGTGTCGGGCGCGATAGGCACGAGGTCGTCGGGTGCTTGTGCCAGCGGCACGTCCAGTTTCACCGTGACCAGCGCACGCGCCTGCGGCAGCCAGTCCAGCGCCGCGCGCAGGTTGTCGCCGACCTTGCCCTTGATTTCGCCGGCGTGTTCCATGATGCCGTCGAGCGAGTCGTAGGCCTGCAGCCATTTGACTGCCGTCTTCGGGCCGCATTTTTCCACGCCGGGTACGTTGTCCACGCTGTCGCCGACCAGCGCGAGGTAGTCGATGATGCGCTCGGGCGGAACGCCGAACTTGTCGACCACGCCTTCGCGGTCGAGTGTGATGTTGTTCATGGTGTTGACCAGGGTGACGTGGCCGTCCACCAACTGCGCGAGGTCCTTGTCGCCGGATGAGATCAGCACGTCTCGGCCCTGCTCCGCAGCCTGGCGCGCCAGAGTGCCGATGACGTCGTCGGCCTCAACGCCTTCGATCGCAAGCATCGGCAGTCCCATGGCCTTGATCAGGGCATGCAGCGGTTCGATTTGCGCGGCGAGGTCGTCCGGCATCGGTGGGCGGTTGGCCTTGTAGTCGGCGTACATTTCGTCGCGGAAGGTCTTGCCCTTGGCGTCGAACACCACGGCGATGTGCTCGGGGGCGTAGTCCTTGAGCAGACGGCGCAGCATGTTGATCACGCCGTAGATCGCGCCGGTGGGCTCGCCGTGTGCGTTGGTCAGCGGCGGCAGGGCGTGGAAGGCGCGGTAAAGATAGGAGGAACCGTCGACGAGGATCAGGGCGGGTTTGGGCATGGGCATGTTCGGATTGTTGGTGAGCCTGGCAGCATAGGGTACCCGGACTGATGCGTAATTACGCTATCGGCCTGGTTTCGGGCGAGTGTCGTACCGCCGATTCGGGCTCGGACCCCGCACCGAGCAACACCCCGTCTTATCGGCGGCACGTGGTTTGTGGTAATAATGGCGGCCCTGACCCAGGTGTGAATTTCGATGAATCAACAGGAACGCAGCCACCATCCGGGCCTGATTCCCACAGACGACACCGTGCTTACCCGCGAGAGCTGGAAGATCTTCCAGATCATGGCCGAGTTCGTCGAGGGTTTCGAGCGCCTGGCGCGCATCAAACCCTCGGTCAGCGTGTTCGGCTCCGCGCGTACCCCGCGCGAGAGCCCGCACTACCAGTTGGCCGAGGACATCGCGCTGCAGCTGTCCGAGGCAGGATTCGCGGTGGTCAGCGGCGGCGGACCGGGCATCATGGAGGCGGCCAACAAGGGGGCTTACCAGGGGCGTTCGCTGTCCATTGGGCTGAATATCCAGCTGCCGCACGAACAGTCATCCAACGATTACCAGGACATCTCCCTGGGCTTTCGGCATTTCTTTTCGCGCAAGGTCATGTTCGTGAAGTACGCGTCGGCCTATGTCGTGCTGCCGGGCGGTTTCGGTACGCTGGATGAACTGGCCGAGATCCTGACCCTGGTGCAGACCGGCAAGACTCGCCGCATTCCCATCGTGTTGGTGCACAGCCCCTTCTGGGACGGTTTGCTGACGTGGTTTCGCGAGGTACTGGTCGAGCAGGGTACGATCGATCCGGAGGATCTCAATCTGATGAAGGTGGTCGACAGTGCCCGTGAAGTGGTCGAGACGATTTTCGATCACTACGAAGCGCGCGGTTTCGAGCCCTCGCCGGAAGAACGCGAAAAGCTGCTGGAACTCTAGGGACCGTCCAGTCATGTGAACAGGCCCCAATAACTACTCCGTACCGAGGCACCATGTCTGTCTTCACTCCCGTAAGCGAGGCCGAACTGCAGGCCTTTCTGGCCGAGTACGCGCTTGGCGACGTCACCGAATTCGCCGGCATCAGCTCCGGTATCGAAAATACCAATTTCTTCGTCAGCACCACGCAGGGCCGCTATGTGCTGACGCTGTTCGAGCAGCACGAAGCCGAGGCCATGCCCTACTTCATCGAGCTGATGGCCTGGCTGAACGAACATCAGGTGCCTTGCGCGCACCCCATACCGGATCGCGAAGGCGTCATGCTCAAGACGCTGAACGGGCGTCCGGCGGCACTGGTGCAGCGCCTGAACGGCGAGAGCGACATGCAGCCGAGTCGCGGAGCTTGCGAGGCCATCGGTGCGGCGCTGGCCAGGCTGCATCTGGCCGCGCGTGATTTTCCGGGCAGCCGCGACAACGACCGCGGCCCGCGCTGGTGGCGGGAGATGGGCGAGCGCCTGCTGCCCCATCTGGACAAGGAGGATGCCAAGCTGCTCAAGGAGGAGCTTCGGTTCCAGGGGCTGTACCGCTTCACAGATCTGCCGCGCGGAGTGATTCATGCGGACCTGTTCCGCGACAACGTGTTGTGGGTCGAGGGCGAGCTGGTGGGCATCATCGATTTCTACTATGCCTGTAACGACGCGCTGCTGTACGACGTCGCGGTGACCGTGAACGACTGGTGCAGCGACGAGAACGGCGCGTTGGACATGGAGCGGACCGCTGCTCTGCTTTCCGCTTATCATCAAGTCCGCCCGTTCAGCGCGATCGAACGCGGCGCCTGGCCGGTGATGTTGCGTGCCGCGGCGCTGCGATTCTGGCTGTCGCGTTTGCGCGACCTGCATTTCCCTCGACCCGCCGAGATCGTTCACGTCAAGGATCCCGGCGTCTTCAAGGCCATTCTCCTCGAACGCATAGCGGGCGAAAACGAGCTTCAGCGACACTGGGTCTGAGTCCGAAAAAGGTTTCGCGTCAACGATTAAAGGGAAATTAGGGCTTCGGTCGGGCGTCCGCCCGGCCTATGCTTCGGAAAGGGGCTCCCCCCCTGACCCGACTCCCAATCGTTTACACGAGGATTTTCCCCATGAGTGAACCCGTTATCCGTGATTTCGAGCGTTCCAGTGTCCTGCGTCGTCAGTATGACGAGCGTTACCGCATAGACTGGTGTTTCATGAAGGCTGCGCCGCGCCCCTGTTTCACGCCGGCGCTGTTGGCCGAACTGGCGACGACGTTTGCCGAATACCGTGACCAGACATTGCTGGATGTCGACTACTATGTCATGGCGTCGGACGTGCCGGGTACCTTCAACCTGGGTGGCGATCTGGCTCTGTTCCAGCACTACATCCATACTCAGGATCGCGCTGGTCTGTTGGCCTATGCCAAGACCTGCGTCGACTCGGTGTACGAGATGACGGCCGGCATGCATTCGAGGACCTGCGGCATCGCGCTGGTGCAGGGTGATGCCCTTGGCGGCGGTTTCGAGTGCGCCTTGGCCAGTGACGTGCTGATTGCCGAACGCGGCGTGCGTATGGGATTGCCCGAAATACTGTTCAATCTGTTCCCGGGCATGGGCGCGTACAGTCTGCTATCCCGCCGGATCGGGCCCAAGGCTGCTGAGCGCATGATTCTTTCGGGACAGCTCTACGATGCCGAAGAACTCTACGATATGGGCGTGATCGACAGGCTGGCGGAGCCCGGCGAAGGCGTGCGTGCGGTGTACGATTTCCTTGAGGAGGAGGCGCGTCGTGCAAACGGGGCGAAAGCGCTGCGCGAAGCCAAGCGTTTGAGCAGTCCCGTGTCCTATGAGGAGCTTTACGCCATCACGGAAATCTGGGTCGATGCCGCCTTGAAGTTGACGACCCGCGATCTGCGCATGATGGAGCGTCTGGTCAAGCGCCAAAGCAAGCGTTCGGAGACCACAGCCGCCAGCGCATGAAGACCCTTGGGGCGGCCCCGAAGCATTATGCGGGGCCGCCTGTTTTTTCAGAGTGATGCGATGGCATGCCCGCTTGTGTGCTGCATGAGTTCGCCGCGGGTCAAGGTGAAGGCACGGTCGATCTGCTCGAGCAAGCGGCTTGTTTGCGGTGAACCGATTTCGTAGTCCTTCAACCGTTCAGCCTGCCCGCAGAGAGTCGTCAGGCGTTGGCAGCCGAGTTCTGCCGACGAGCTGCGCAGCGCATGGGCGGCATCGCGCAACCCGAAGGCATCGAGCGCCTTGCCTGCCTTGAGCATGCGTTCGAGTTGAGGCTGGCCGTCCTCCAGGTAGTCCTGCACCAGCTGAACGACGAAGTTGCGGTCGCTGCCGAGGAGTTCCAGGTTCTTGATCACCTTGTGATCCACCAGCGGCGGCGCCTGTTCGATGCGTGTCCTGGCCAGGGAGCTGGCGGTTTCCTGCGGCTGTTTCTTCAGGTGCAGGTCCTGGAGTAGCTTGAGCAGGCGTCTGGCTTCCACCGGTTTGGTCAGATAGGCATCGAATCCCGCCCGGCGACTTTCGTCAATGGTTTCCTTGGTGGCGTCGGCGGAAAGCATGATCAGCGGCGTGTGGTCGTCGGGATGGAGGAAGCGCAGCGCCTTGGCCACGTCGATGCCGTTGCGGAGCGGCATGTTCATGTCGAGGATGATGGCGTCGAAGGTATCCAGGGCATCGTCGAGGCAGTCCAGCGCGGCCTCTCCGTCCTCTACCAGTTCGACGCGGTGTCCGGCGTTGATCAGAATCCGTTCCAGCAGGCGGCGGTTGACGGCGTTGTCTTCTGCGACCAGCAGTTTGAGAGGTTCGCCCGGAGCCTCGTCTTCACCGGAAACGCCGTTCTGCGCGATGTGCCTGCGGGCATAGGGCGTGGCGGCTACGTGCAAGGCACTGAGCAAGGTTTGCGGTGCCCAGTATGCAGGCAGGATGGACATCAGGCCGGGAGGGTATTCCAGCGCCCGGCTGGTGTTGGCATGTAGCCCGATGATGGGCAATTCGGCGTTGGGGGCGTGCTCGGCGAGCAACGCCAGGTCGGCAATCAGGGTGATGCGCTGATCGTGTTGGCGAGGCGGTAGGTGGTTGATGATGTGGCGCACCTCGCGGACATGCGGGGCCACGAGTTTTTCCAGGAGCGTCGCATCCGCGCTGTCCGCCAATATCCAGACTTCGTCGAGTTCGAGTGCCTGAGCGGTTGCCTGGCGGTCCTGCTGTATGGGAAGTTCGAACCAGAATCGGCTACCTTGTCCCAGACGGCTCTCCACATCGATGTGACCGCCCATCAATTCGATCAGATTGCGGGATATCGCGGTCCCCAGGCCGGTGCCGCCGTATTTGCGGGTCGCGCCGTCGTCCGCCTGGCGAAAGCGTTCGAAGATGTGCGCGAGGTTTTCCTCGGCGATGCCGATGCCGGTGTCGCTGACGGTGCAGCGCAGCCGAGTTTGCGCGCCGCCGATTTCGAGCGCATCGAGGGTGACGGTAATGGTGCCCCGCTCGGTGAACTTCACCGCGTTGCTGAGCAGATTGGTCAGCACCTGGCGCAGGTGGGTCGCGTCGCCGATCACCTGAGCGGGCACGTTGGGATCGATGAGCAGATTGAGGCGCAGCCCTTTGGCCTCGGCCGGTACAGTGAACAGCCGCGCCGTGTCGCTGAACAACTGATGAAGATCGAACGGCGCGCGTTCGATCGACAGATGTCCGGATTCGATCTTGGAGATGTCGAGCACTTCCTCGATCAATTCGAGCAGAGACTGGGCGGAACCGTGCAGCAGGCTCAGCAGTTCGTGCTGCTCGGGATCCAGCCGGGTCTGGCCGAGCAGGTCGGCGGAGCCGATGACGCCGTTGAGCGGTGTGCGCAGTTCATGGCTCATGTTGGAGATGAAGCGGGATTTCGCTTCGCTGGCCTGGCGTGCCTGCTGTACCGCGCGGTTGAGTTTTTCGATCAGAGCGGCGCTATATGTGGGGATCAGGAACAGAATCAGCGCAGTGCTCGCCGCCAGCGTTACGTGGTCGGACCAATAGTGATTCACCATCACCGCAAAGCCGAAGCCGGCGAGGCTGAGAGCCGTCGACGCAAACAGGTACGAAAGGCCGTAGCGAAAGCCGTTGCCGACGGTTACCCACAAATACACGGCGATCAGCGGAATCGAACCGGCCCCGCCGGTGGCCATGAAAATACTCGTGGTGCCCAGATCGAGCATCATGCCGATGTATCTGCGCAGCGTTGAGGGGCCGGCTCGCAGCAGGACGTTGACGAGTAGGCCGGTGGAGACCACTACGAATAGCGTTATGCCATAACGGATGTAGGGCACCGCGCTGGATCCCGGTTCCTGCATGGCGAAAAACGGGGACCATAGATACAGTGCGACGGCCGAGCCAATGATGACGCGCCAGGTGGCTTGTTCATGCTCGGAGTCCGGCCGCCGCGCGGCCCACCATTCGGCCCAGTGGAGCGACGGAGCTGAAGGGCGTGGAACGCGCATGGGCGTGTTTTCCGGCGAACCGCTCAGTTATGGCGGGTCGGAGAATGCTCGGGTGGTGGCTGTACGTGCAGGATTTCGTCGAACTGGTCGACAAAGGCTTGCACGCAGGCCGGTTCGAGGAGCGAACCGGACACTTCTATGATGTGCCGCAGGGCATCTTCCTCACTGTATTCGGGGCGTCCCGGATACCGGCGGGTGAGTTCGTCATAGCAATTGGCCACGGCCACGATACGCGCCGCCAGCGGGATGTCCTCGCCCGCCAAGCCGCGCGGATGGCCCGAGCCGTCCCAGTGTTCGTGATGGTGCAGCGCGATCTGCGAGGCCAGATCGAGCAATGGAGAGGGGCCGCCCTGCAGCAGATTGTGACCGATCTCCGTGTGCGCATACATTATGTCCGTTTCTTCTTCGGACAATGGCGCGTCGCTTTGGACGATGGTATCGGGCAGGCCGATCATGCCGATGTCGTGCAGTTGTGCGGCCAGTTCGATCTGGGCGCACTCCTTAGCCGACAGACCGAGTGCTTCGGCGACCAAGCGGGCGTAGCGGGCTACGCGCCAGTAGTGATTCTTGCTGATGCGGGTGCGGTATTCGCCCGCGCGGGCGAGGCGGGCGATGAGGTCGCGTTCGCGCTCCTGCAACGCCTGAGTTTCTTCGGCGATGCGCTCCTCGAGCCAGTGCGCGCGTTGGCGGGTGATACGTTGCTGCCGGCCGAGGGCGAGCAGGTTGCGCGCGCGGGCCGTGCACTCCTGGCGATCGATCGGGCGGTAGAGGAAATCCGAGGCGCCGGCTTCCAGGGCGCGGTAGAGCAGTTCGCGATCGTCGACGATGCTGACCATAAGCAGGGGCGTTTCCTCGCATCCGGCCAGATTGCGCAGCCGGCGGGTAAACTCCAGTCCGTCCATCTCGGGCATCTTGTAGTCGGTGATGACCAGGTCGGGCGGGTTCTGTGCGGCTATCGAAAGGGCCACCTGCGGATCGGAGCATGCTTCGACGCGGATGTCGGAGTCGAGCGAGCGGATGATCTCACTGAGCACGGCGCGGCCTACGCGCTGGTCGTCGAGAATGATGACCAGAGCACTGTTCTGTCCGGTCTGCGCCCCGGCTTCCTGTGAGGATTTCTTCACTAGAAACGGGGCGCGCTTGAAACGATTCTGGGTTTTGTACGGGGGCGTCTGCATGGTTCAGGTCCTGACCGCACGAATACGGTTCGAGTCGGTTTGTTGGGTGCTGTTGTGAGGCCGATTCGGCGTCTCGCTGACCGCCGTTTGCGCCGCATCGAGTGCACCGGGATGCCCATGATACTTTGTTTGAGTTGAAGTCTGCCTACTAATAGTAGAGTAATCAATCGACTAAGGCGAATCGGGGGCGCCTCCGCCGTGTTCATCCGGATTCTTCGGTCGTCAGCCAGGTGTCGAGCAGGGCCTGTACTTCCTCCAGGCCTGTACCGCGCGTGGCCGAAAAACACTGCGCCGAAGCGGTGAAACCGCGCGCTTGCAGTTGTTTCTTGAGTTCGCGCAATGCCGTCAGTGAAGCGCTGCGGCTGAGTTTGTCCGATTTGGTCAACAGGATGTGCACGGGGATGCACGCCTGCGCGCACAGACTCAGGAGCTGTTCGTCCAGGCTGGTCAGCGGCCGGCGGATGTCCATGAGCACGATCAGGCCGACGAGGCTGCGCCGATGTTGCAGATAGCGGCCGATGAACGCCCCCCATTCGCGCTGCAGGCCGCCGGGAACGCGCGCGAAGCCGTAGCCGGGCAAGTCGACCAGGTAGCGTCCTTCGTCGACCTGAAAGAAATTGATCTGCTGCGTGCGGCCGGGGGTCTTGCTGGTGCGGGCGAGGCTTTTCTGATGGCAGATACGGTTGAGCGCGCTCGATTTGCCGGCGTTGGAACGGCCGGCGAACGCGATCTCGCGTCCATTGTCCTCAGGCATGGCCTTGAGGCTGGTTGCGCCGGTGAGAAAGCGGGTGTTCTGGTAAAGACTGTGCATGCGTGGTCGTTTTTGTCGTGTATGGGGCGCTATGGTATAAGCCCGGCTGAACGATTCCTATAACAGAAGTGGGTCATATTTCCGGCGCGCCATCAGTTGGGGGTGCTGGTCGGCCGGGGAACTGGGGGGATGAGGTATGAACAGATGGCTGTGCTGTGCGCTCGGCGGCGTATTGCTGGGATTGGCGGGAAGCGTTGCCGCAGAGTCGCCGGCGGTGACTGGCCTGAAGTGGGACGCTAAGCCCAGCGCTGCCCGGATTTCGGCCGGCAAAGCCTTGTCGGCGAGCTGCGCCGGCTGTCATGGCGCAACGGGCGACAGCGTCAGCCCCGATTTTCCCAATCTGAGTGGCCTGAGCTACGTTTATCTCTACAAGCAGTTGCTCGATTTCAAGCACGGTGTGCGCAAGAGCCCGATCATGGCGCCCATGGTGATGGCGTTGAGCGAGCAGAACCTGCGCGATCTGGCCGCCTACTACTCGACGCAGGGAGGCGATTCGGTTGCCGGGGCCGATGAGGACGCGTCCGGGCAGCCAAAAGACGCGCAGCTGCTGCAGTTCGGCCAGCGGATCTACCAGCAGGGACTGCCCGCCAGCGGCGTTGCGGCTTGTATTCGTTGCCATGGCGCCGGTGCGGCAGGCAAGATTGGACATTTCCCGAGTCTGGCGGGACAGCATGCGAAATACCTGACTGCGCAGATCGAGGCGTTCAAGGCCGGTCGGCGCGACAACGATGCGGGTAAGATGATGGAGCATGCGGCGCTGCCGTTGAGTACGCACGAGATCGAGGCGGTCGTTTTTTACCTGCAAAGCCTGCGCTGACGAAAGTCAGGGAATATTTCCCGTCGGCGCACGTCATTCAGCAGAACGACCCACACCATAAAGGCCCGGACATGTCCGGGCCTTTTGCGCCAGCGGAAGAGGCATGAGCGAAGCGGTTTCCAGCCCGGGTATACGGCCCCGTTCCACGCTGACGGGCAGTTTGCTCGAGTTCCTGGGTTCGATGAATCTGGCGATCACCTTGCTGGTGGCCGTGGCGATCGCCTCGGTCATCGGCATGGTGGTACCGCAGAATCAGCCCTATACCGACTATGTCCTGCAGTTCGGGCCCTTTTGGTTCAAGGTGTTCCATACCTTGGGTCTGTATGACGTGTATTCGGTCGGCTGGTTCGTGGCCATTCTCGCGTTCCTGGTGCTGTCGACCAGCGTGTGCGTGGTGCGCAACGGCCCCGGCATGCTGCGCGACATGACGCAGTTCCGACTGACGGTGCAGGTCAAGTCGCTGCGCCTGATGCGCGAACATGTGGAGCGGGAGACTTCCGTCGACATCGACGCGGTGCAGGCGCGCGCCGAGCGTTTGTTGAGCAACCACGGCTATCGTGTGCGTCGATCGGATGCCGATGGCGTGCGCACCATGGCGGCGATGAAGGGCGCGAGCAACCGCCTGGGTTATCTGTTGACGCATGTCGGTCTGGTGGTGATCCTGCTGAGCGGCGTGATCGATGGAAACCTGCCGATGCAGATCGACATGGCGCTGCACGGTACGCGGGTCGAGACCCGCGATGTCCCGGTCTCCAAGGTGCCCGCCGACAGTTGGCTTGGACCGGGTACGCTGGCGTTTCGCGGAGACGTCAATATCCCGGTCGGCGATACCACGGACGTGCTGTTCATCAACTGGGGCAAGGGCTATCTGGTCCAGCAGCTGCCGTTTACGCTGACGCTGAAGAAATTCACCGTCGAGCGCTTCGAGAGCGGGCCGCCCAAGGACTTCATCAGCAAGGTCGTCGTCCATGATCCGGCCACCGGGCAGACGGTGAAGGCGCAGGTGAGCGACAACCACCCGTTGATGTTCCACGGCTACGATATCTACCAGACGAGCTTTGGCGACGGCGGTTCGCTGCTGCACTTTCGGGTCTGGCCTTTCGGCGGCGGCGGGGCACGGCGGATGAGCGGTCACGTGTTCGACCACTACTCGATAGCCACCGCGCAGGGCGAGCGGACGCTGGAGCTGAACGACTTTCACCGCTACAACGTCATCAATGCCGATTTCGGCCGTCCCGGCCATGCGCGCGATCGCGGACCCAGCATGACCTTCAAGGTCCGCAAGCCCGACGGCGTGGCGATGGAATACATCAACTACCTCGAGCCGCAGGTGGTTCACGGACAGCCGTATTATCTGAGCGGGGTGCGCAGCAGTCCGGCGCTGAACTACCGCTATCTGCGCATTCCGGCGGGGCCCAACGGTGGTGTGCGCCATTTCATGCAGCTGGTCTCGGCCCTGCATGACGCCGCGGCGCGCCGGCGTGCGGTGGCTGCGGTCGAGGCGAACGCCGAGCAGCTGTTTGCCGGCGAATCGCCGGCATTCGGCCAGCGCTTTTCAGGGGCGCTGGGAAGGCTGCTGAAGGAGTTCGCCGGCGGCGGCTACACCGCCGTGTTCGAAAGGATTCGCAAACAGGTCCCCAAGGCGCACCAGGCGACCGTCGCCGCGGTTTCCGTGCAGGTGATCAATCTCGCGCTGGCGCAGCTTTACAATCAGGTGCTGATCCGCGACGGCGCGAGCGGCTTTACGTCCATGGATCAGAAGTGGCTGAAGGCGGCGGTGCCGGCGCTTGGTGTACTGCCGGAGTACGGGGCGCCGTTCTATCTGCAATTGACCGGTTTCCACCAGATACAGTCCTCAGGGTTGCAGATCACGCACTACCCGGCCACGCCCGCTGCATTCATCGGCTCGGCAATGCTGATGGTGGGCATTCTGCTCATGTTCTTCGTTGCCCACCGCCGGCTGTGGCTGAGGCTCGAGCCGCGCACGGACGGCGGTACCCGCATCCTGTTCGCCGGTGCCAGCAATCGGGACCGGCTTGCGTTCGCCCGGCAGTTCGAGCAACTTCAGGACAAACTGTTTGCGCGGCTGCGTGACGGTTGAAGCCACAGCCACGTACTACCAAGTAAAAGAGGGAGGTTGCAGCATGTCCGTACCGCACGACGTGATGGAAGACCTGGAAAACCCGTCGTTTCTGCAGCGGCTGACGGCTGTGGATTGGGCCTGGGCGCTGCTGGTGCTGGTCGGCGCTGTCGTCGCCTACCTGCGTTTCCGTGCCGGAATGGGCGTCTATCAGGAAGCGATCCTGGCTGGAGCGGCGGTGACGCTCGTCGCGCTGGGTTGGTATTGGCGGCCGATGCAGGCGTTCAGCGTGGTGGTTGCCGCGCTCAGTCTGTCTGCTATCGCGCTGTATGGCGACAGCTATGCCTCAGCCCATCGTGATCCGCTACTGGCCTGGCTGCTGTCCAGCCCCGCCGCCATCGCCTGGTCCTGTGGCTTGTTCCTGGCGGCGACGCTGGCTTATCTGACCGGCCTGTCGGCCCGCGGCGACGGGTTTTCGGAGCGTGCGCTGCGCTGGGGCAGCCGTTTGACCTGGGCCGCGGCGACCCTCGGTTTCGTGGCGCTGATGGTGCGCTGGCGCGAGTCCTACCTGTTCGGCCCGGCGGCTGCGCAGATCCCGATCAGCGACCTGTTCGACGTGTTCGTATTGTTCAACGTCGTCACGGCCCTGCTGTATCTCTATTTCGAGACCCGTTACCGCCAGCGCGCGCTGGGCGGGTTGGCGCTGCTCATCGTCAGTGCGGCGGCCTTGTTCACCTTCTATCTGATGTTCGAGTTCCACGGCGCGCGCATCGGCCCGGTCAATCCGGAGCTGCGCAGCTATTGGATCAAGATCCACGTGCCCGCGCTGTTCATCGGCTACGGCTCCTTCGCCATCGGTGCTATGGTCGGTGCGGCCTATCTGCTGCGGCTGCGGGCCGAGCGGCTGCGCCCGGCCGGGCGGGTGGCGCGCCGCCTGCCGGACTTCGAAACGCTGGACGACGTGATGTACCGCTATAATGCGCTGGGTTTCGCCTTCCTCACGCTGGGCACCATTCTCGGCGCGCTGTGGGCGGAGCAGGCCTGGGGTGCGTACTGGTCCTGGGATCCCAAGGAAACCGAGGCCTTGGTCGTCTGGCTCAACTATGCGGCCTGGCTGCATATGCGCTACACCAAGGGTTGGCGCGGCAAGCCGATGGCGCTGTGGGCGATCATCGGCCTGCTGCTGACCACGGCGGGTTTCATCGGTGTGGACGTGTTCCTGCCGGGCCTGCACTCATTCGGTAAGCTGTAGCATCGCGCGGCACAGCACAGAGCCCGGCTCGGGGGGAGCTGAATGAACATGGGGGAAGTCGCGGGCCGCGCCGGGCGGGGGCGCCATTCGTCGTTGACGGTGGTCCTGCTCGAATTCCTGGGCTCGATGAATCTGGCGATCACCCTGCTGGTGGCCGTGGCGATCGCCTCGGTCATCGGCACCGTGCTGCAGCAGGATCAGCCCTACAGCGACTACGTGCTGCAGTTCGGGCCGTTCTGGTTCCACGTCTTCCGCCAGCTGGGCCTGTACGACGTGTACTCGGCCGGCTGGTTCCTGTTCATCATGGCCTTCCTGATGGTGTCCACCAGCGTTTGCGTCTATCGCAACGGGCCAGGCATGTTGCGCGAAATCCGCCAGTTCCGCCTGCGCGTACAGGCCAAGTCGCTGCGCCTGATGCGACACCATACGGAACGGGAAAGCGCCGTCGATGCCGCGGGGGTGGGCGCGCGCGCCACGCGTTTGCTGCGCAACTACGGCTACCGGGTGCGTACCGCCGATCACGGCGACCATCAGGTGCTCGCGGGGATGAAGGGCGGCGCCAACCGGCTCGGTTACCTGCTCACGCATATCGGCATCGTCGTCATCCTGGTCGGCGGACTGATCGACAGCAAGCTGCCGCTGCAGATCGCCCTGGCGCTGGGTGACCTCAAGGTGGAGACGCGCGATATTCCCGCCTCGCAGGTGCCGCCCAGCAGCCGGCTCGGCCCCGGTACGCTGTCGTTTCGCGGCAATGTGAACATTCCGGAAGGGCAGACCGCGGACATCGTCTTCCTGCAGGTCAAGGATGGCTATTTGGTACAGCAGCTGCCATTCAGCCTGACCGTGAAAAAGTTCAGCGTGAAGCACTACATCACCGGCCAGCCTTCGGACTTCCGCAGTCAGGTCGTGCTGCATGACCCGCGCAACGACAAGACCATCGATTCGACCATCCGTGTCAATCATCCGCTGGTCTACGATGGTTATGAAATCTATCAGGCGAGTTTCGGCGACGGCGGTTCCAAGCTCGATTTCAAGCTCTGGCCCCTGAACGGCGGCAAGCCGCTGGTGTCGCACGGCAGCGTGTTCGGCAAGTACGAGCTGAACACCTCGACGGGCAAGCGGCGCCTGGAGTTCGGCGATTTCCGCATGTTCAACATCGATCAGGTGCCGGGAGCGGACGGCAAGACCAAGCCGCGTAATCTGGGGCCCAGCGTGACCTTCAAGCTGCGCGACCCGCAGGGTGTGGCGAAGCAGTACATGAATTACTTCGTGCCGCAGACCATCAATGGCCAGCTGTATTATCTGAGCGGTGTGCGCAACAGCCCGTCGGAGCCTTACCGCTTCTTGCACATCCCGGCGGGCCCGCACGGCGGGATACAGCGCTTCATGCGGTTCGTCGGCGCACTGCACGACACCGCCCTGCTGCGCAGGGTGGCCGAGCAGACTTCGGCCAGTGCGCTGAAGGCGGCAGATATGCACGACCCGGCGGTACGCACGCGGATCAGGGAGTCGATGGTGCGCCTGTTGCAGCAGTTCGCCAATGGCGGCTACAACGCCGTGTTCGAAGATGTTCAGAAGCGCGTTCCGGCGGCCCATCGGCAGGCGGCCGGCGAGGCGTTTCTCAAGGTGCTGAACGCCGCGCTCGAAGGCGTTTACATCGATCTGCTCAAGCGTGACGGCATCACGCGGCCAACGCAGCAGGACTGGGTCTGGTTTCAGAACGCCGTGCCGGCACTCAGCGTGCTGCCGTTCTACGGCTCGCCGTTCTTCCTGCAGCTGACGGACTTCAAACAGATTCAGGCGGCGGGGCTGCAGGTCACGCACCACCCCGGCACCATCGTGGTCTACGCCGGAGCCGGTATGCTCGTGCTCGGCGTGTTCCTGTTGTTCTTCCTGGCTCACCGCCGTGTTTGGGTGCGCATCGAACCGCGTGACGACGGTGGGTCGACGGTGCTTTTCGCAGGAACCAGCAATCGCAACGTGATGGATTTCGAGCGCCAGTTCGCACAACTCGAGGAGCGCTTGTTCGCCCGGCTGGACAAACCCGGTGACGGATCGTCCTGAACGCCGTTTTAACCCGGCGGCTCGAGTCGGCCGCGGCAACGGGGACGGAGCCCGTGCCGCGAATTATTTTTAGGAGGAAGCTAAAGATGTCCGTACCGCACGATCTCATGGATGGCCTTGAACGGCCATCATTCATCCGCGCGCTGGGTCTGTTCGACTGGCTGTGGGCGGCCCTCGTGCTGGCCTCCGCGGTCGGCGTCTATGTCGAGTTCAACGCGGCGCTGGGTGTCTATCAGCAGGCCATTCTGGCCGGCACCACGGCGGCGCTGATCGGGGTGGGCTGGTACTGGAAACCGATGCGCCTGCTGAGTTTGGTCATCGCCGGCCTGAGCCTGTTGACCATCGCACTCTACGGCAGTCAGTACAGCGCGGGCGAGAGCAACTTCATCCTCGTCTGGTGGCTGTCCAGCCCGGCGGCGATCGCCTGGATGAACGGCCTGTTCCTGGTGGCGACGGTGTTCTATGTCCTCGGCCTGGCGGCACGCGGCGATGCACTGTCGGTGCGCAGTCTGGCGTTGGGCAGCTGGCTGACTTGGGCGGCGGTCACCATGGGTTTCGTGGGGCTGATGGTGCGCTGGCGCGAGTCCTACCTGATCGCTCCCGATTTCGGACATATCCCGGTGAGCAATCTGTTCGACGTGTTCGTGCTGTTCTGCGTGGTCACCGGTCTGCTCTACCTGTACTACGAAACGCGTTACCGTCAGCGTGCACTGGGTGCGCTGGCGCTGCTGATCATCAGCGCCGCGGTAGCATTCCTGATCTACTACAGCGTCGTTTATCACGCCGATAAGATCGAACCGCTGGTGCCGGCACTCAAGAGCTACTGGATGAAGATCCACGTGCCGGCCAACTTCATCGGCTACGGTTCCTTCGCCTTCTCGGCGATGGTCGGCGTGGCCTATTTGCTGCGTGACCGCGCCGAGCGTCTGCGTCCGGATGGCCGCGTGGTGCGGCGCCTGCCCAGCCTGGAAATACTCGACGACATCATGTACCGCTACATCGCGCTGGGCTTCGCCTTCTTCACCCTGGCGACCATCCTCGGTGCATTGTGGGCGGCCCAGGCCTGGGGCGGGTACTGGTCGTGGGATCCGAAGGAGACCTGGGCGCTGATCGTGTGGCTCAACTACGCGGCCTGGCTGCACATGCGCTTTACCAAGGGTTGGCGCGGCCGGCCCCTGGCGGCGTGGTCCTTCATCGGCCTGATCGTCACCACCTTCTGCTTCCTCGGCGTGAACATCTTCCTTTCGGGCCTGCATTCCTACGGCAAGCTGTAGGCTTTTGCGCCTGTCCCGCGACGCAGCACAGGGGTCGCGGGGCAGGCGCTGGTTTTGCCGCCGCGCTGAGCGGACCTTCACCCAGTCGAGTACACTTGCAGCATGTGGTCGAGGCGCCGGCTCGCCCGGTCCATGCCGAAACCACGAACTCCACTGTGATCGAGGTGCTCCGATGCGCTTGCTGAGCCGTCTTCTCGCCGGGTTGTTGTTGCTCGTGCCGCTGGCCGCGGCGGCACGCAGTGGACCGCCCTACGACGAGGGATTCGACTTTCAGCGCATCACGCCGCCGCCGAGCCTGCCGACCAACGCGCCGCGGGGCAAGGTCCAGGTGGCAGAGTTCTTCTGGTACGATTGCCCGCACTGTGCGCACATCGAGCCCGAACTCGAGCGCTGGCGCGCAGCGGACTTGCCCAAGAATGCCGAGTTCGTGCGCATTCCCGCAGTGCTCGGGCCACGCTGGGAATTCATGGCGCGCGTCTACTACGCGGCCAGGCTGCTGGGCGTCGCCAAGCGCATGACGCCGTTGATCTTCCGTGCCGTCCATGATCAGCACCGTGATCTCGGCAGCATGCAGGCGATGATGAATTTCTTCGCCGCGCACGGCGTGTCGGCCGTTCGTTTCCGCAACGCGGTGCAATCCCTGGAGGTCGACACCCAGGTGCGCGAGGCGCGTCTGCGCACGCAGGAATACGGCGTGCAGGGCGTGCCCACGCTGGTGATTGGCGGGCGTTACCGCGTCACTGCGGACATGACCGGCAGCTACGCGCGCATGTTCAAGGTCGCGGCCTGGCTGGCTGGCCGGTCGGTCGGCCAGGCCGCCGGCGCCAAGAGCCGGTAGGCGCCGGACTTGAGTCGATGCCTGCGATGGACGACACTCACGGCGTGACCTCCTCCCCGCGCAACGCGAGCACGTCGAGTTCGCAAGAGCAGATCCTGCGGTTGCTCAGCTACAACATCCAGGTCGGTATCACCACCCGGCACTACCGTCAGTACATCACCAACAGCTGGAAACACGTGCTGCCCTATCCCGAGCGTATGGAAACCCTGCGTTCGATCGGACAGTTCATCGCCGCTTTCGACATCGTGGGCTTGCAGGAGCTCGATACCGGCAGCCTGCGCAGCGGGTTCGTGGACCAGGCCGAGTATCTGGCCCAGGTGGCGATGTTCCCCCATTGGTACAGCCGCACCAATCGCCGCATCGGGCGTTTCGCGCAGCATGCGCTGGGCCTGCTCGGCCGCTATCGTGCGCACCGCATCGTGGAGCATCGTCTGCCCAGTGCGATCCCGGGCCGCGGCGCACTGGAAGTGCATTACGGCGAGCACACCTACCCCAGCTGGCGTCCCGCACAGGCCTTCGATCACATCCTCATGAGCCCGGCGCTGGAAGTGCGCGAGGCCAAGGTTTTCCCGGTCGCCTATTCCGACCATCTGCCGGTGGGGCTGGAACTCGTCCTGCCGCCGGAAGTCAGACTCGACGATGCACCGACCGAACTCGAGTGCGTGGTCGAGTGAGGAGATTGATCCGGCGGCGGAGCGGAATCCCGCCAATGGCCTTCAGCCCAGGGAGTCAGTGATGAAGCAAGCCCCGGCCGTTTTCGGCGAAGTGCTGTTCGACTGTTTCGGAGAGGATTGCGTGCTGGGCGGTGCGCCGTTCAATGTCGCCTGGCATCTGCAGGGCTTCGGACTGGCGCCACGCTTCGTGAGCCGCGTCGGCGCCGATCAACTGGGCGACGAAGTGCGCGCGCGGATGCGCGACTGGGGCATGGATACGCGTTGGCTGCAGGTGGACGAGACGCTGTCGACCGGCAGGGTTCAGGTCACGCTGCAGAACGGCCAGCCGAGCTACGACATCCTCGATCAACAGGCTTACGACGCCATTCGGTCGCCGCAGGATCTGGACTGCGGGGGTGGCGTGCTGTACCACGGCAGCCTGGCTCTGCGTCATGCCCCCAACGCCGCGGTTCTGCAGGCTTTGCGCGGCGACGCCAGGGTATTTCTCGACGTCAATCTGCGTACGCCGTGGTGGGACGTGCAGACTCTGGAACAGTTCTTGAGCAGGGCGCAATGGCTCAAGCTCAACGATGAGGAATTCGGCCTGCTGGCCCGCGACGGCGAATCCCCCGCGGCCTATGCTGCACGCATGGGACTGGGCGCGGTGGTGCTCACGCGCGGTGCGCGGGGCGCGGAGGTGTACGCCGGCGACACGTATTTCGAGGATTCCGCCCCGGTGGTGACCGAACTGGTTGATGCCGTCGGCGCCGGAGATGCCTTCAGCGCGGTTACCCTGTACGGTATAGATCAGCGCTGGCCCTGGGATCTGATCCTGCGCCGCGCAGCCACATTTGCCGCGCGAGTATGCGGCTGGCGCGGGGCGCTTAGCCACGATCGAGCGATATACGAGGAGACGGTACGTGATTGGAGGGGAGCGGACGGAGACTGAATCCAGTGGCTGGTATCTGATGCACATCAGTCTGCACGGACTGGTGCGCGGCACCGAGCTGGAACTCGGGCGGGATGCGGATACCGGAGGACAGATACAGTACGTCGTCGAGCTGGTGCGCGCACTGGCCGGGCGCAAGGACGTGAACCGCGTCGATCTGCTCACCCGGCAAATCCACGACCGGCGCGTCGGTGCCGACTATGCCGAAGCCGAAGAGCTGCTCGATGAAGCGGCAAAGGCGCGCATCGTACGCATTCCTTTCGGGCCGCACCGCTACCTGCGAAAGGAGCGTCTTTGGCCCTATATCGACTGCTTCATCGATCTTGCCCTGCGTCATATCCGCAGCGTCGGCCGGGTGCCCGATGCGATCCACGCGCACTACGCTGACGCCGGCCTGGCCGGTGCGCGGCTGGCAGCCTTGCTCGGCGTGCCCTTCGTCTTCACCGGGCACTCCCTCGGTCGTGAGAAGCGCCGGCGCCTGGTGGACAGTGGCCAGGACCCCGACGCCATCGATCAGCGCTACCAGTTCGATCAGCGCATCGAGGCCGAGGAGCAGGCGCTGGACATGGCATCGCTGGTGGTCGCGAGCACCCGTCAGGAGGTCGAGCAACAATACGCGCAGTACGCCAATCACAGCGGCGCCAATATCATCGTGGTGCCGCCGGGGGTCGATCTGTCGCGTTTCCGACCATACAAACGTGGTGAGGCGCTGGGACCCTACCGACCGGAGGTGGAACGTTTCCTGCGCCATCCGAAGCGTCCGCAGATACTCGCCCTGGCAAGGGCGGACGAGCGCAAGAATCTGGCGGCGCTGGTGAGCGCCTACGGCGAACACCCCACTTTGCGCGAGAAGGCCAATCTGGTACTGATCGCCGGCAACCGTACGCGCATTGCCGAACTCGACAAGGGCGCACGCCGGGTTTGGCGCGAGCTGATTGAGTTGATCGACGATTACGACCTGCACGGCCACGTCGCCTACCCCAAGCACCATTCGCCGGAGGACGTAGCCGGCATCTACCGGCTGGCGGCCGCGCGCAACGGCGTGTTCGTGAATCCGGCCCTGACCGAGCCCTTTGGCCTGACCCTGATCGAGGCAGCCGCGAGCGGATTGCCGGTGATCGCCACCGACGACGGCGGACCGCAGGAGATTCTGCGCCACTGCCGCAACGGCCGCTTGATTGATCCGTTGGACACCGGGGGTTTGGGAAAGACCCTGGCGGACGCACTGGGCAACCGCACGCGCTGGCGCCAATGGTCGCAGCGCGGACAGCGCGGCGTCGCCCAGCACTACACCTGGGCCGGGCATGCGGACACCTACCTGCGGGAGCTGGACCGGCTGATCGCGCGCCGGCGCCGGCGTAGGCGCGCCCCGAACAAGAGCCGTCTGCCGACCGTCGAACGACTGTTGATCTGCGACATCGACAACACCTTGCTCGGCGATCGCGAAGGCTTGGACCGCCTGCTGGAGGCCATCGCCGGCGCCGGCGACCGCCTCGCTTTCGGCATCGCCACCGGCCGGCGCCTGGACAGTGCGCTGCGCGTGCTCCGGGAATGGGGCGTGCCAACGCCCGACCTGCTGATCACCGCGGTGGGCAGCGAGGTGCACTACGGCCCCGGCCAGCTCGAAGATCGTGTCTGGCTGCGGCACCTGGACTTCCGCTGGGACCGCGAGGCGGTACGCGAGGCCCTGGGCGATGCTCCGGGGCTTCGCCTGCAGCCCGGCTCGGAGCAAAGAGCGCACAAAATCAGCTACTTCGCCGATCCTGACCGCATGCCCGACCTGGGCGAAGTCCGCCAGCTTCTACGCGAGCGCGGCGTACACGTGAACGTGATTTTTTCCCACGACGCCTATCTCGACATCCTCCCGATCCGTGCCTCCAAGGGCCTGGCGGTGCGCTTCGTCGCCGACCGCTGGGGCATCGAAATGGAGCGCGTGCTGGTGGCGGGCGACTCGGGCAACGATGAGGAAATGCTTTCGGGGCACAGCCTCGGGGTCGTGGTCGGTAATTACAGCCATGAACTCGATCACCTCAAACAGCGCAAGCGCGTGTACTTCGCCGAAGCCGAGTGCGCCGTCGGCGTGCTCGAAGGCATCGAGCACTACAATTTCCTGGGGCGTATCCGGCAGCCGCAATACGACTAGCGCCCCGCCCATGTACCGTACGGCAAGGAGGCAGGCATGACGCCAGAGCTTCACGACGGCTCCCTGGAGGAGTTTCGCGCATACGCCGAACGCCACCGCGAAGCGGTGTACCTGTGGCTGCGGGCACTGATTGCGACCGACCGCCGTCATCTGTTGCGCAGTGATCTGTGGGACGTTCACGTGACGGTGCTGAAGGAGCGCGATCAGGAGCCGGACGACGACATTTTCGACCGCTTCGTGATCGCCGCCGAGGAAGCGGTGATCGACGCGCCGTGGATCGGCTTGTCGGTGCGGCCGCGGGTCGGAGTCCGCTACTACCTGCGCGTGAATCTCGAGACGCTGCACATAGATCCGCTCAGCGTCTCCGAGTATCTGGTCTACAAGGAGCGCATGGTGCTGGCCCAGAGCGAGCCGCCGTGGACGCTCGAGTTCGACATCGCGCCGTTCAACCGGGAGTTCCCGCGCATGCGCGAAACGCGCTCGATCGGCCGCGGGGTGGAATTCCTCAACCGCAGGCTGTCCAGCGAGCTGTTCCAGGAGAGCGTGCAGCGTGCGCAGCATCTGCTCGATTTTCTGCGCGTGCACACCTATCGCGGCCAGCAACTGATGCTCGGCGAGCAGTTCGGCAGCGTCGCCGAACTGCGCAGCGTGCTGCGCCGCGCCGACCGCATACTCAGCCGCCTGCCGGAAGACACGCCGTGGGACGAATTCGGCGCCCGCCTAAAGGCGCTGGGCCTGGAGCCCGGCTGGGGCCGCGATGCGGCGAGAGTGCTCGAAACGCTGCGTCTGCTGGGCGATATCCTGGAAGCGCCCGATCCGAACTCGCTGGAGCGCTTTCTGGCGCGGGTGCCGATGATCTTCAATCTGCTCATCGTCTCGCCGCACGGCTACTTCGGTCAGGCCAACGTGCTCGGTCGACCCGACACCGGCGGGCAGGTGGTCTATATCCTCGATCAGGTGCGTGCGCTGGAACGCGAGATGACCAGCCGCATCGCCGAGACGGGCCTGGATATCGAACCCAACATCATCGTCGTCACCCGCCTGATTCCGGAGGCGGACGGTACCACCTGCAACGAACCGCACGAACCGATCTCCGGCACCCGCTCGGCGCGCATTCTGCGCGTGCCGTTCCGCAATCCGGACGGCGAAGTCGTGCCGCACTGGATCTCGCGCTTCGAGATCTGGCCGTATCTGGAGCGTTTCGCGGGCGAAGTGCAGCAAGCAGTGGCGGCCGAACTCGACGGGCGCCCGGATCTGATCGTCGGCAACTACTCCGACGGCAACCTGGTCGCCACCCTTCTGGCCGGGCGTATGGGCGTGACCCAGTGCAACATCGCACACGCACTGGAGAAGACCAAATACCTGTTCTCGGATCTGTACTGGCGCGACAACGATGCGCAATACCATTTCGCCACGCAGTACACCGCAGACCTGATAGCCATGAACGCGGCGGACTTCATCGTCACCAGCACCTATCAGGAGATTGCCGGCACCGACGATTCGATCGGCCAGTACGAGAGCTACGAGTCCTATACCCTGCCAGGCCTGTACCGAGTGGTACGCGGTACCGACATCTTCGACCCTAAATTCAATATCGTCTCCCCCGGCGCCGACGCCGACGTCTATTTCCCGTTCACGGACCAGGAACGTCGCCTGCCCGGACTACACGAGGAAATTCACGGACTGGTGTTCGGCGAAGCCGATGAGCATGCACGCGGCAGCTTCGAGAATCCGGACCGTCCGCTGCTGTTCACCATGGCGCGTCTCGATCACATCAAGAACATCACCGGCCTGGTGGAGTGGTACGGGCAAAGCGAACGCCTGCGCGAGCAGGCGAATCTACTGGTCATCGCCGGCTATACCGATGCCGGTCGTACCGACGATCACGAGGAACGCGAACAGATCGGTCGCATGCACGAGCTGTTCGACCAGTACGGCCTGGATGGTCAGGTGCGCTGGTTAGGCGTGCGACTCGACAAGACGCTGTCCGGCGAGCTGTACCGCTATGTCGCCGACCTGCGGGGCGCATTCGTGCAGCCGGCTCTGTTCGAGGCCTTCGGCCTGACGGTGATCGAGGCCATGAGTTCGGGGCTGCCGACTTTCGCCACCCGCTATGGCGGTCCGCTGGAAATCATCGAGGACGGACGTTCGGGTTTTCATATCGATCCCAATCACGGCGCCGAGGCGGCCGAACGCATGGCGGAGTTCTTTGAGCGCTGTGCCGGGGAGGATGGCTACTGGGAGTCGATCTCGAATGCGGCTCTAACGCGCGTGGCCAGACGCTACACCTGGTCGCTGTATGCCGAACGGATGATGACCCTGTCGCGGATCTACGGTTTCTGGAAGTATGTGACCAATCTGGAACGGGCCGAGACGCGCCGGTATCTCGAGATGTTCTACGGTCTGCAGTTCCGGCCGCTGGCCGAAGCCGTGGTGACCTCGGTCTGAACTGTGGCTATTCATTGCCGCTTGCGCAAGGGCGGAGGGGCGTGTACGGTCCCGTGTATTCCGGGCGCATCGTGTCGCGCCCAGCTAGCTTGTTCGATGTATTTGTTAATAAAAACAAATTACTGGGGACTTTCCATCCGATGGATGAAGTGCTTCGCTTGCAGGAGGCCGAAGAGCTGTTGCGGCTCATGGCGTCGCGTCTCAGTCTGGCTGCGGAGGGGCGGGATCCGCAGATCGACGATGAGGCGTACGCACTGAGAAAGGCGGTGCGCAACGGCCTGGATTACCAGCACTTGCACGCCATTCTGGAACGTATTTCAGCGCGCATGCTCGTGCTGGACGACGACGCGGCCGACTCGGCGGACAAATCTGCTGCGCCGGAAGACGGCGAGTTGCTGCGTGCGCTGTTGCAGCAGGTGGATTGGCCAGAGCCCTGTGCGGCAGAAGCCGAATCGCTGCTGGCGCATTGGCCGCAGTCAGGGGCTGGTTTTGCCGGGGTGGTCGATACCGTAGCCCATCTGATCAGGCAGGCCCTGCCGGAAAGGCGGGAGGCGGGTGGCGGCCTGATCGAGTCCGTGGTCAATATCTTTCTGCAGCGGCTCGATCTCGGCGAGGAACTGCACATGCGAGCTGAGCGGATCCGCTTGGCTGCGGAGGGCCGGGAGGCGTCGGCGGCGTTGAGCGAAGCGCTGGGTGCGCTGGCCGACCTGATCGCCGAACGGCTTTTACGGCTGCAGCGCCAGCGCAACGACCTGGAAGCCTTTGTCGACGGCTTGGGTATGCGCCTGGGTGACGTCGCCCAACAGATCGAGGGTTTCGCCAGCAGCAATACGACGTCGCTGGAGGATGCGCGCGAACTCAGCGCGAATATGCGTGAACAGGTGCAGGGACTGTCCTCACACGTCAGCGGTGCGCACAGCCTCGAACAGCTGAAGCAGTCGGTGCGCGGGAGCCTGAACAAGTTGCTCCAGCGCGTGAACAACTACTGCTCCCGGGAGGAAGCGCGCAAGCTGGAACTGGAGAAGCAGGTCGAGACCCTGAGCGGACGTCTGCAGGCGCTCGAAATCGAAGGCCAGGAACTGCGCACGCTGCTGATGGCCGAGCACGAAGCGGCAACCACCGACGCGCTTACCGGCGTACCCAATCGGCTGGCTTATGATATGCGCGTCGAGAAGGAATTCCAGCGCTGGCAGCGTGCGGGCGGCGCCTTATCCCTGGTGGTGCTGGATATCGACCACTTCAAGCGGTTGAACGACGCTTATGGTCATCGTGCCGGCGACAAGGCCTTGTCGATGCTGGCACAGGTGCTGCGCAAGAAGGTACGGGACAGCGATTTTTTCGGCCGCTACGGTGGCGAGGAATTTGCGCTAGTCCTGCCGGGGACGCCGCTGCAGGCGGCTCTGGGGGTAGCGGAGAAATTGCGTGAGGAGGCTCTCGCTGCGCCGTTTCATCATCGCGGCCAACGTGTGTCGCTGACCTTGTCCGGCGGTGTAGCGGCTTTTCGCGAGGGTGACGAGCTGAGCGAGGTCTTCGAACGTGCCGACCGTGCGCTCTACCGGGCCAAGCAGGCCGGGCGCAACCGCTGCGAAATCGAGGCTTGAGGTTGCCGGGGCGCTCTGTAGGCTATTCTTGCACGCGGCGGTAGATCAGTTCCCAGACGCCGTGGCCGAGGCGCTTGCCACGCTGCTCGAACTTGGTCGGCGGCCGGTCGGTGGGGGATGGTGCAAAGGTGCCGGGACCGTGCAGGTTGGTTAGTTCCGGGGCCGCCTCCATGACCTCGCGCATGTGCTCGGCATAATCCTCCCAGTCGGTGGCGAGGTGAATGCGTCCGCCCGGGGCGAGTTTGCGGACCAACAGGGTGACGAACTCGGGTTGAATCAGGCGGCGTTTGTGGTGGCGTTTCTTATGCCAGGGATCAGGGAAGAAGATCTGGATCACGGCCAGCGATCCGTCCGCGATGCAGCGCTCCAGCACCTCTACCGCATCGGCGTTGAACGCCCGCAAATTGGTCAGGGCCAGCCGCTCGGCAACCTGCAATAAATGACCGACGCCGGGGCGATGGACTTCGATTCCGATATAGTCACGCTCCGGATGGGTCTGTGCCTGTGTGGCCAGGGACTCGCCGTTGCCGAAGCCGATCTCCAGGGTAACCGGAGCGGTACGCCCGAAGATGTCCGTCAGGTCGAGAAAGCCGCCCTGCAGATCGAGCAGCAGTCGGGGCCCCAACTCGACGAGGGCGCGTTCCTGTCCGCTGGTCAGGCGCCCTTCGCGGCGCACGAAACTGCGGATGCGTCGATGTGCATGCTGTTTGGTCATGGTCCGGTACGGGCCGCTCCGGTTCTGGGACGGCTTCAGTCTGCGTTGAGTCGGGTTTCGGTTGCGCTCGGCGGAGCTTAATCGACCAAGCCTTCCGCGGGGGAGGATGCGGAGGCATAGCGCTTGCGCGGCATGCGCCCGGCAAGAAAGGCTTCGCGGCCGGCTTCGATGCCCTTGCGCATGGCCGAGGCCATCAACACCGGTTTTTGCGCAGCGGCGATGGCCGTGTTCATGAGCACACCGTCGCAACCCAGTTCCATAGCCACTGCGGCGTCGGAGGCGGTACCTACGCCGGCGTCGACGATGATTGGAACCTGCGCATTCTCGATGATCTCGAGAATGCTGTAGGGATTGCGGATGCCGAGCCCGGAACCGATCGGCGCGGCGAGCGGCATGACCGCCACGCAGCCTATTTCTTCCAGCCGGCGGGCGATGATCGGATCGTCGTTGGTGTACACCATGACCTCGAAGCCCTCGCCGACCAGCGTTTCGGCCGCATCGAGCGTTTCGATCACGTTGGGAAACAGCGTCTTCTGATCGCCCAGCACTTCCAGTTTCACCAAAGTGTGGCCATCGAGCAGCTCGCGCGCCAGGCGGCAGGTACGCACGGCGTCCGCCGCCGTGTAGCAGCCGGCGGTGTTGGGCAGCAGGGTGTAGCGTTCGGGAGATACGGCGTCGAGCAGGTTCGCTTCGCCGGGTTCCTGGCCGATGTTGGTGCGGCGCACGGCGAAGGTGACGATCTCCGCGCCGCTGGCGGCGACGGCGTTCGCGGTCTCGTCCAGGTCTTTGTATTTCCCCGTGCCGACCAGTAGGCGCGAACGATAGCGGCGGGTTCCGATCGCGAGGAGGTCGTCGGTATTGGCGTCAGCGATGCTTGCGGGATTCGTGGACATGGCGTTGTGTATCCGTTGAGCTGTTTGCGGGGTGTGCCACGGAGTGTTCAGGGTGGCCGTGTGACGGTTGCGGAGTCCGTTCACCCGCCTCCGATGGCGTGCACGATTTCGATGCGGTCGCCCTGTTGCAGGCGATGGTCGTCGAAATGGCTGCGGGGGACGACCTCCTGGTTGACCTCCATCGCCAGACGGCGGCCTTCGAGGTCGAGCATGGCGATGAGCTGGCGCGCTGTGATCGCCTCGGGTACTTCGCGGGCCTGGCCGTTGAGGGTTATCTCCATGGCTCTACTGTCCGGGTATTGAGGGTGCGATTCTACTCCTATCGCCAGCTTTTTGGGGTTCGTGTCGGGGATGGATGAGTGGTTGTGGTTTTGGTCTTGTGTCAGTAAACGCGGTGTACTTGTTGGCTTGGGTGATCGGTTTCGGGCGCGATTTGAGGTGTGGGGGGTCGCATGATCGAGGTGACGCGCCCGAGCCGATTTGTTCTGGGGGGTCGCATGATCGAGGTGACGCGCCCGAGCCGATTTGTTCGACGCATCCCTGCGCCTCACCCCTTCGGGGCTTGCGCGAAAAATCGTTCCCGACGATTTTTTCTTTGAAATGCGCAAAGAAACCGGCGAAAGAAACGCACCCCCAGGATCGCTTGTCCCTGTCGGGCGACCTCGCGAACGTACTCCTGAGCGCGGCCCGCAGCCATTCGCCATCCGGGCGAAGGGCTGCTTGGCCGGCGTCCTGCCGGCCATCCCCGCCCAGGTGCGCGCTCGCGAGGCAAGCGATCAGGGGGCCGAACGTCAAAACCGGGCGAGTCCGAAACTGAATCGTTCTAAATCAGCTTGGTAGCAGATCAAACATTTGGGTTGCGCCCTGTTTTGCCTCCCCGGTTCCCGTGTGGCCTTGCCTCGAGCGTGCGCCCCGGCGCGGGCTCGGGCGGCAGGACGCCGCCCGAGCAGGCTTTGCCAGGATGGCAAGTGCCTGCGGTGCCCCGCGACGGGGTGTGCGCTCGAGGTTTGCCCGTCAGGGACAAGGCCTCTCGGGTGCCTTATCTTTCGCCTCTTTACTTTGGGCATGCAAAGAAAGGGGGGCGGGCGCGTCACCCAAGGAGGGGCAATACTGGAAACGCCGATTCGCGCCCGAAACGAGTCTCAGCGCCAACAATGGAAATAGGTCTCACCGTAAAACCAACAGAAACCCCACACCTCGAATCAGGCCCGAAACAAGTCATCGCGGCCCTCTAGCGAGATACACCCAGGCGGATCAACTTCCCCTTTGCTAAAATCTCGCACCCAATTGCTCAAGTTAGCGCAGTTTCGCCAGAATCGCTCGTATGACTCAACGCAAGGCAGTAGCTCTGATCTCCGGCGGCCTGGATTCCATGCTCGCTACCCGTGCCGTAATGGAACAGGGCGTGCACGTCGAAGGCATCAACTTCTTCACCGGGTTCTGCGTGGAGGGACACACACACGCCATCCGCAAGCAGGACCGAGCCAAACCGAAGCGCAATAACGCACTGTGGGTTGCCGAGCAGCTCGGCATCCGCCTGCACATCGTCGACATCGTTGAGGAATACAAGGATGTGGTGCTCAACCCGAAGCACGGCTACGGGGCCAATCTCAATCCCTGTCTGGACTGCAAGGTCTTCATGGTCGGCAAGGCGCGCGAATGGATGCAGGCCAATGGCTTCGATTTCATTATCACGGGCGAGGTGATCGGCCAGAGGCCCAAGTCACAGCGCAAGCAAACCATGCCGATCGTTGCGCGCGAATCGGGGGCGGACGATCTGCTGCTGCGCCCTCTGTGCGCGAAGAATCTGGCGCCTACTCTGCCAGAGCGAGAGGGCTGGGTGGGCCGGGAGCAGCTATTCAACTTCTCGGGTCGCTCGCGCAAGCCGCAGATGGCGCTGGCCGAGCGTTTCGGTTTGGAGGACTATGCGCAGCCCGCTGGAGGCTGCTGCTTTCTCACGGACGAGAGCTATTCGCGCAAGCTCGCCGATCTGTGGCAGCACCGCGGTGAAAAGCGCTACGAACTCGACGACATCATGCTGCTCAAGGTGGGGCGCCACTTGCGCCCCCGTCCACATTTCAAGCTCATCGTCGCCCGCGAGGAAGGCGAGTCGCGCTTCCTTGAGGGTTATCGCAAGCAATTTACGCATCTGCACCCGATCAGTCATGGTGGGCCGCTGACCCTGGTCGAAGGCGAGTATCTCAGCGCCGAGGACCTGACCCTGGCTGCGCGGATCGTGGCGCGCTTCAGTCAGGGCCGCGACGCTGCAAGCGTCGAAGTCGCCGTCACGCAGCCCGGTGACGAGCCGCGGCGCTTGAACATTGCGCCGCTTCCGATTGGTGACGTCGCGCAGAGCTGGTATGTCTGAGTCCTCCGAGTACCAACTCGACGCGCGCCGGCTGCTCTGCCCGATGCCGGTGATCCGCGTGCAGGATCGGGTTAAGGGGCTGGCGACAGGTGACCGGCTGCGGGTTTTCTGCACCGATCCGGGCGCTCTGGCCGATGTCCCGGCGTGGTGCCGTGTACACGGCCACCGTGTGATCGAGACGCAGGAGATCGATGGCGAAGTGGAGATTCTGATCGAGCTCGGCTGAGCGCACGGCTATGGCATAATCGCCGTTCCGCCATCTTGACCCATCGCCTGATGCCCGACTCCGACCTTTCCACCCCCGATGTCCGCTTCGCCGCGATGCGGCGTGTCACTCTGGTCGGCGCGTTGGTCAATGTCGTGGTGTCCGCCGCACAGATCACTGGCGGCGTCTTCGCACATTCCCAGGCTTTGATCGCGGATGGCTTGCATACGCTCTCCGATCTGATCAGCGATGCGGTCGTGTTGTTCGCGGCCAAGCAAGGAAGCCAGGATGCCGACGAGGAACACCCCTACGGCCATCGCCGCATCGAGACCTTGGGGTCGGTGTTCGTCGGCCTGGCCCTGGTCGGCGTGGCTGTGGCGATCGGTTTCAATGCCGGAGAGCGTTTGTTCCATCCGGGACGTCTGTTCGATCCGGAGCCTCTGGCTCTGGCTTTCGCCGCGCTCGCCATCGTGTCCAAGGAAGCGCTCTACCACTACACCGTGCATGTCGCCAAGCGCGTGCGCTCCAGTCTGTTGCGGGCCAACGCCTGGCATCATCGCTCCGACGTGTTTTCCTCGCTGGTGGTGTTCGCCGGCATCGGCGGCACGTTGCTCGGCTTGCCCTACCTGGATGCGATAGCGGCCATCGTGGTCGCGGTCATGATTGCGCGCATCGGTTGGCAGCTGGCCTCCAGCGGTGTGCGCGAGCTTATCGATACCGGGCTGGAGCCCGAGGAGGTCGAGGCGATCAGGCGTACCATTCTCGATACCGATGGTGTCAGCGGTCTGCACATGTTGCGCACGCGCCGCATGGGCGGCGAAGCGCTGGCGGACGTGCACATTCTGGTCAATTCCCGTATCAGCGTGTCCGAGGGGCATCGGATCAGCGAAGCCGTCGAGCACCGCTTGATCGAAGAATTCGAGGAGATGTCGGACGTTACCGTCCACATCGATCCCGAGGATGACGAGCGTGAGGCGGCTTGTGCGAGATTGCCGCTGCGCGGCGAATTGATGAGTCGCCTGCGGGCGCAGTGGGGGCAGATTCCCGCGGCCTCCCTGCTGGAGAATGTCGGCCTGCATTACCTAGACGGCCATGTTCATCTGGAGTTGTTTCTGTCCCTGCGCGAAATGTCCGGGACGAAGGAGGCGAAGCAGATTGCACACGAATTGACCGAAGCGTCCAAGACCTTGCCGGAGGTTGGAGAGGTGATGGTCTATTTCCGCTGTGCAAGCACCTAATTTGGTGCGAAAACGATTTTGTTGCACTAGATTGGTGCGGCAAGCATTTGGGTCGTTCCGGCAAATCCTGGTGGCGGGAGCTTGCCGGGCTTGGCATTATTTCTGCTTATGACCGTCGAGCAGGAGCATTGCTGGAGCGATGCCTGTCCATTTCGAGAAACGTTCCACGCGTGAGGAGTCCATTAGCATGTCCCCGACAGACGTTCTGAACATGATCAAGGAATACGACGTCAAATACGTCGACTTCCGCTTCACCGATACCCGCGGCAAAGAGCAGCACGTGAGCGTGCCGTCCAGCACCGTCGACGAGGGCCTTTTCGAGGACGGCAAGATGTTCGACGGCTCCTCCATCGCGGGTTGGAAGGGCATCGAGGCTTCCGACATGATTCTGATGCCCGACGCAGGTAGCGCGGTCATCGATCCGTTTTTCAACGAGACCACCCTGAACCTGCGCTGCGACATCATCGAGCCTTCCAACATGCAGGGCTACGAGCGCGACCCGCGTTCCATCGCCAAGCGCGCCGAGGCCTACCTGAAGTCCACCGGTATCGCCGACACCGCATTCTTCGGCCCCGAGCCCGAGTTCTTCGTGTTCGATGATGTGCGCTGGGGCACCGAGATGGGCGGCGCCTTCTACAGCATCGACTCCGACGAGGCTGGCTGGAACTCCGAGAAAGTGTTCGAGGAAGGCAACATCGGTCACCGTCCCGGCGTAAAGGGCGGTTACTTCCCGGTGCCGCCGGTCGATTCGCTGCAGGATCTGCGCTCGGCGATGTGCGAAGTGCTCGAGGAAATGGGTGTGCCCGTCGAAGTGCACCATCACGAGGTGGCGACTGCGGGACAGTGCGAGATCGGCACGCAGTTCAGCACGCTGGTCAAGCGAGCGGACTGGAACCAGATTATGAAATACACCATCCAGAACGTCGCCCATAACTACGGTAAGACCGCCACCTTCATGCCCAAGCCGCTGGTCGGCGACAACGGCAACGGCATGCACGTGCACCAGTCGCTGTCCAAGGGCGGCGTCAACTTGTTCGCCGGCGATCTGTACGGCGGCCTGTCCGAAACGGCGCTGTTCTACATTGGCGGCATCATCAAGCATGCTCAGGCGATCAACGCCTTCGCGAATGCATCGACCAACAGCTACAAGCGTCTGGTTCCGGGTTTCGAGGCGCCGGTGATGCTCGCGTATTCCGCGCGCAACCGTTCCGCTTCGATCCGTGTGCCGTGGGTGTCCAGCCCGAAGGCGCGCCGTATCGAGGTTCGTTTCCCGGATTCGACCGGCAATCCCTACTTCTCCTTCACGGCCATGCTGATGGCCGGCCTGGATGGCATCCAGAACAAGATCCATCCCGGCGAAGCCATGGACAAGAACCTGTACGACCTGCCGCCGGAGGAAGAAAAGAAGATTCCTCAGGTGTGCAGCTCGCTGGAGCAGGCCCTGGCCGCGCTCGACGCCGACCGCGACTTCCTGAAGGCCGGCGACGTGTTCACCGACGACGCCATCGATGCCTACATCGAACTCAAGATGGAGGAGGTCACGCGCCTGCGCATGACCACGCATCCGGCGGAATTCGATATGTATTACAGCCTCTGAGCCGTTCAGGCGCAGCGGTTTGTCACGGAGACGCCCCGCACGGGGCGTTTCTTTTTTGTGCTGGTCTTTATGCGTGCGCCGTTTCGATGGTCACTCCAGGCCGACGAATGCGGCTTGCGGCGAGCGCCGTGCAGCGCCTATGCTCAAGGCATGCAGCGTTTATTGCTTTTCCTGGTCGTTTGCCTGGCCCTGCCTGTCGCGGTGGGGGCGCAGATCTACAGTTGGACCGATGCCCAGGGCAATACCGTCTTTTCCGACCAGAAGCCTCCGTCGGGCGTGGCGTCGCACTCGGTTGAACTCAAGCCTCTGAATACCGTGCCGGCCGCCCCTGCTCCCAATTCGGCCGCGCAGGCGGCGCCGCAGAGCGCTCCGGCCGTCACCGAGCAGGCCAAGCCGCAGCTGCGCATCGTCAGCCCCAAGAACGAGCAGGCCCTGCGTGCGAACAATGGCGATATCACCATCAAGCTGCAGGTCAGCCCGGAACTTGCCAAGGGGCAGGCGCTGCAGTTGTATCTCGATGAAAAAGTCGTCTACGTCGGCCGTTCGCTCGATGTTCGGCAACAGAATCTAGATCGTGGGGCTCATCACGCCTATGTCGTGCTGACGGATGTGCAGGGCCAGGTGTTGCGTCGTTCCAAGGCGATCACTTTTTACGTGTTGCGCCATTCGATTCTGTTCAAGAAGCCGGCCGGATCGGCTCCTTAGGGCCTGCTCACGCTATTGCGCGACGCGCTGGACTCCTCGTGGGTGCGGCGGCCAGCGCTTGGCCGGCTCCCGGATTGGAGCCGTGCGTTCTGCTGCGGCGGGTTCTGTGCCTTTTCTGTCCTCCGATATACAGCCCCTATTTGGGGCGTTTCGCCCGACAATGGTGCGTTCTAGTCCGTAGGGGAGCGGCTTGGCGGGGCTATGGGTGGGCGCGGATATTGCTTGAGCGTTCGATATGCCCCGGTAGGGCGGCTTTATGATGCCTTGATGAATCAGATTGCACTTCAAACTGGCACGATCGACGCGCACGCGATTCTGGACGGACTGACCACTTCGGTGTTCATGTTCGACCGGGATCTGCGTCTCGTATACCTCAATCCCGCCGGCGAGATGCTACTGGAACACAGTGCGCAAAACATGTTGGGTCAGCCGGCTGAAGCGATGTTTTCGGATGGCAACGGATTTGTGGAAGCGATGCGAGAAGTCATGGCGAGCATCCATCCGCAGACCGAACGTGAGAAAACGCTCACTTTGCCCGGCGCACGCGACGTCACAGTGGATTGCACGCTTTCACCTTGGATTACCGGTGAGGCGGTCGAGGGTTTGCTGCTCGAACTCAGCCAGATCGATCGTCAGCTGCGGATTACGCGGGAAAAACGCCTGCTGACCCAGCAGGCGACGGCGCGTCGTCTGTTGCGCGGTCTGGCGCACGAAATAAAGAATCCTTTGAGCGGCCTGCGCGGCGCCGCGCAACTGCTCGAACGCGAGTTGGATTCCGAGGGCCTGCGCGAATACACCGGCATCATCATCAGCGAGGCGGACCGCCTGCGGGCGCTGGTGGACCGGATGCTGGGCCCCAACAGCCGTCCGCGCATGGAGTCGGTCAACGTGCACGAGATTCTCGAGCGCGTCAGACAGCTGGTCGGCGTCGAGTCGCCGGGAGGCATTGCGCTCAACACGGACTACGATCCGAGCATTCCCGATCTGTACATAGACCGCGACATGATCATCCAGGCGGTGCTCAACATCGTACAGAACGCGGTGCATGCGCTCGAGGGGCGTGGCGAGATCCTCATGCGCACGCGCATCGCGCGCAACTACACCATCGGCGGTACGCGTCACCGGCTTATCGCGGTGATCGAGGTGCACGACAACGGCCCAGGCATTCCCGACAATCTCATCGAACGCATGTTTTATCCCATGGTTTCGGGTCAGGCTGGCGGAACCGGTCTGGGTCTGGCCATTTCTCAATCGCTGGTCACGCAGCATGGCGGTCTGATCGAGTGCCAGTCGCGTCCCGGCCATACCGTTTTCACCCTCCTTTTGCCTTTGGAGGCAAATGCATGAATGTCAGCCACAACGGTAGTCTCTGGGTTGTCGATGACGATCGCTCCATTCGGTGGGTGCTGGAGCGTGCCCTGAGCGGTTCGGGGTTCGACGTACACAGCTTCAGCGACGCCGAATCGGTGCTGCAACAGCTTGAGCATGAGCGCCCGGACGCCGTCATCAGCGATATCCGCATGCCGGGCATGGACGGGCTCGAACTGCTCGAGCGGATCCATATAGGACATCCGGAGCTGCCCGTCATCATCATTACGGCGCATTCTGACCTGGATGCCGCTGTCGCCGCCTATCAGGGCGGGGCGTTCGAATATCTGCCCAAGCCGTTCGACGTGGACGAAGCGGTCGAACTTGCCCGCCGTGCCGTGCAGCGTGCGCGCGAGCGCCCAGTGCCGCGCGTCAGCGAGTCGCTTGAGGATGGCGCCGGCATCATTGGCGAAGCGCCCGCAATGCAGGAGGTGTTCCGGGCGATCGGCCGTTTGGCACGCTCCAACATCACGGTGCTGATCACGGGCGAATCCGGCACCGGCAAGGAGCTTATCGCGCGTGCATTGCATCAACACAGCCCGCGGGCCGGAGGGCCGTATATCGCGCTGAATACCGCGGCGATTCCGCGCGATCTGCTGGAGTCGGAATTGTTCGGCCACGAGAAAGGGGCCTTCACGGGCGCGCAGACGCAGCGCCGCGGCCGTTTCGAGCAGGCCGATGGCGGCACGTTGTTTCTGGACGAAATCGGCGATATGCCGCCGGAGCTGCAGACGCGCCTGCTGCGCGTGTTGGCCGATGGCGAGTTCTACCGTGTTGGCGGACACACGCCGATTCGTGTCGACGTGCGCATCATCGCGGCGACACACCAGAATCTCGAACGCAGAGTCGCCGAAGGGCAGTTCCGCGAGGATCTGCTGCATCGTCTGAACGTAATCCGGTTGCGCCTCCCGCCGCTGCGTGAGCGCCCCGAGGACATTCCTATTCTGCTCGAGCATTTCCTCCAGCAGGCTGCGCAGGAGCTGGACACCACGCCCAAGCTGCCGCTGCCGGAGGTGATAGAGCACCTCGTCCACTATCCCTGGCCCGGCAACGTGCGCGAGTTGGAAAACACCTGCCGCTGGCTGACGGTGATGGCTACCGGCAACGAGTTGCATCTGGAGGATCTGCCGCCGGAGTTGCGTCAGCGTCAGGCCTCGAGCGAAGGCCTGGATTGGGAGGCGCCGCTGGCGCGCTGGGCGCAGCGCCACGTGGCCATGGCGGATGAGCCGTTGCTCGATGTGGCACTGCCACGCTTGGAGCGCATTCTGATCGAAGCCGCGCTGCATCGGACCGGTGGGCGCCGCCAAGAGGCATCCAAGCTGTTGGGGTGGGGGCGCAACACGCTGACGCGCAAGATCAAGGAGCTGGGCATGGTCGCGGAGGACAGCGAGGACGAGGAGATGGAGGAGACTTCTTCCTGAGGTTGGCGTTAGCGGCGTATCGACGTCGGGCCCATGGGTGGGGTTTGCATTGATTGTCCGCCGTGGCGTACGCGTTGCGGTGGTCCATGTGGACCCCGCCAATGGAGGCGGCGACACTGAGTCGCTTGAAAAGGGTTAGCCGTCGCCTGCTTTCCCTCTCGTCCTGCCTTGGCCCATTGGCGGGGTCCGAGCATTACCCCGTTTTCCGCATGGATCGTTCGTTCTCTCAGGGCTCGATGCGTGTGCCTAAGACCTGCAGGAAGGCGGCGATCCACGCCGGATGTGCGGGTCAGGCGGGGGCGCTGACCAGTTTGCCGTCGGTTACGGCCTCATCCATCCCGATGTCGGCATACTCACCGCCGGCCAGACGCACCTCCGGCGCGCAGGCCGGATAGGCCGACAGGCGTTTGCCCCGGATCACGTCCGCTGCCGCCAATACCTGCGCGCCGTGGCAGATTGCCGCGATCGGCTTGTCGGCGTCGGCGAAGTGGCGGGTGATTTCCAATACGCGCTGGTTGAGGCGTATGTACTCAGGCCCGCGGCCGCCGGCGATGACCAGGCCGTCGTAGCTGCTTTCGTCAACGCTGTCGAAATCCGCGTTCAGGGTGAAGCGATGGCCCGGCTTCTCGGTGTAGGTCTGATCTCCCTCGAAGTCGTGGATGGCGGTCTTGATCGTCTGGTCCTTTTTCTTGTCGGGACAGACGGCGTGGACTTCGTGCCCGACCATGGTCAGTGCCTGGAAAGGAACCATGATCTCGTAGTCCTCTCCGAAATCCCCGACCAGCATGAGTAGGCGCTTGCCCGCCATGACGTTTCCTCCTCTTGAGTCGTTTCGGGTGCGTTCGCGCGAGGGCCGTCGCCGGGATGCGGTTCATCGATTCGATGTTCAGGCGGAAGCCGTATGCTCGTACGGACATCAGGAATGTAGCTTAGCTGCACTGGTGCGGCTTGCCGATCGGACATGGGCTCCGTAGAATCCCAACCCGTGCGGGTGTAGTTCAATGGTAGAACAGGAGCTTCCCAAGCTTCTAACGTGGGTTCGATTCCCATCACCCGCTCCAATTCAGCTTCCATGGAAATCCACTGAGTTCCATAAGCCGTTGTCAGCAAAGAGTATTTCGCCAGACAGCGATCCAGTGAGATCCACCGAAATCCACCCGCTGCTGGACTGATTTAGTCCATCAAAGCGGTCGGGTTCGAGTCCGGATTGTTCCTGGGGGCGAGCGGGCGATGGGATGAGCATCTGACTCCTGACTCTGTTCAGGAGCAGACATGGCACTTACCGACATGACGGTCCGGCAGGCCAAGGCTACCGGCAAGGACTATACCCTCGGCGATCTCGACGGGCTTTCCCTCGGCGTGAGCGCGCAGGGAAGGAAATCCTAGCACTTCCGCTACACGTGGCTTGGCAAGCAGAAGCGGATGTCCCTGGGAACCTACCCGGAAATCAGCCTGCGAGATGGCCGCACTCGACGCGACGAGGCCCGCGCGCTACTGGCCAAAGGCATCAACCCCCAGCTCCATCGCGAGAAGGAACGCCAAGCGGTCTCCCTGGCCGCCGAGCACACTTTCCAGGCGGTCTACGAAAAGTGGCTCGCGCACCGCTCGCTCAAGCTCAAGGAAGGCCGGCAGAGCACGCTGGTCCAGATTCGGCGCGCCTTCGACAAGGACGTCCTGCCCGCGTTGCGCAAGCGGTCGATCTACGAGATCAACCGCGCCGACCTGCTTGAGGTCGTCGGCCGCATCGAGCGGCGCAAGGCACTGTCGGTGGCCGAGAAGGTAAGACCCTGGTTCAACCAGTTCTTCCGCTACGCCTTGGTGATCGTGCCGGGACTGGAGCGGAACCCGGCCTCCGACCTTGATGTCGTCGCATTGCCCCAGCCGCCCGTGCGCCACGACCCGTTCCTGCGCATGGAGGAGCTGCCCGCTTTCCTGCGAACCTTGCGCAAGTACCCCGGCAGACAGCAAACCCAACTCGGGATTCGACTCCTGTTACTGACGGGCGTGCGGACGGGAGAACTCCGCCGTGCGGAGCCGGGGCAGTTCCTTCTGGACGACGGCCTGTGGATCATCGAGCCGGAGAACGTGAAGCAGTTGAAGACCCAGATGATCAAGGCGGGGAAGAACCCTGCGGACATCCCTCCCTACATCGTGCCGCTGTCCGTTCAGGCCATCGAGGTCATCAGGTTCATGCTGGACCGCTTCAAGCCGGCCCAACGCTATCTGTTCGCCCACGCCAGCGACCTCAACGAGCGCATCAGCGAGAACACCATCAATGGGGCGCTCAAGCGTCTGGGTTACGAGTCGCAACTGACCGGCCACGGCATCCGCGGAACGATTTCGACGGCGCTCAATGAGATCGGCTACCCGAAGGTTTGGATCGGGGCGCAACTGTCCCACGCCGACCGGGACAAGGTGAGCGCGGCCTACAACCACGCCGAGTACGTGGAACAGCGGCGCCGGATGATGCAGGACTGGGCCGATCGGCTCGACCTGTTCGAACAAGGCCAGGTCGAAGCCGCAAGCGCCCACCTGACCGTCCACCTGGAAGGCGTGACCGGCGCCGCGGAGGATCGGAACGCCGGAACGCCTCCAGGGGAAGCGGCGGCCCCGATTCTGCTGGTGGCAAAGCCGCGGGATGGCATGAACCTGTCAACGATCCCGGTACAGCGACTGTCGGCCGTTCGGGCGCCCCGGTCCGAGGAGCCCGCGCTGTCGAACATCCAGCGCGAACGGATGCTGCTGCTCGATATCCTGGAGGCGCCCCACAACCTCTCTGTCGTCGAATACGCCAAGCTCGCCGGCAAGTCCCGCCGCTGGATCACTTACGAAATCCGGGTGGGCAACCTCCTGTCGATCAGCCTGGGCAACCGGGGACAGCGCGTACCGGATTGGCAACTCGATCCTCTCAAGCGCCGGCTGGTCCAGACCATCCTCAGGCAGATGCCCCCGGGAGTGGATACGTGGCACATCTACCACGCGCTCATGCGGCCGAGTGGACTGTTCCAGGGGCAGTCCCCGATCGATGCGGTGACGCCGGAGAACCCGCACGTCGCCGTGCATCTGGTATGCAGGGCGGTGGGCGAGAAGGTGATGCAGCGTGAGGGTCTTGGCATGTGAGCCTGAAGTGCCCCAACGGCAGGTCGCCGACATGAGGGTTCTACACGGGATCGGGATCGGTTATCAGCGACAGGTACGGATTGTTCGGTGGCGCGTTGATGAACAGGGCCTGCGGGTCTTCCAGCAAGTAGCCGTGGAGGCGCCGCGATTTCCGCGGCCCCGTGACCGTGCAGGTCCAGATGTTCAGACCGCTCCGTTGCTTGCGGTGCAGTTGCAGCTTCTCGAATCGTTTCTGCACCCATTGCCAATCGGCCAACTGTTCCTGTTTTGCAAGGAAAGCAGTCTTGGGGTGTTCCCGAGCGTAGCGCTGGAACACGCCGGGACTGACCAGATAGACGGTATCGGCGGCCGTATGCACCAATGCCTTGGCGTCATTGATGATGAGCGTGCGCGCCTCGATGCGCCGGCGCAGCCAGGCGACAAAGTGTTCGCCCGACAGTGCTTCCTCCAGTCCTGACGGCCACTCAGGTGCCGGTAATGGCGTGTCGATCGGTGCCACCGATTCAATGGATTCGAGAGACGACGCTTCCATGGTTGGAGGAAGGGACTCGGTGGTCGGCGAGAGGATGGCCGACGCCACGTCGGAGGAGCCAAGCAGATCCAGCAGCGCCTCGACAGCACCAGCTGGCTGCACCGGCAAAGACTTGGATGCGGCCGAATCCTCCATGGCTGGCAGCGACGCGGGAATGGTTGGTTCCGCCTCCTCCTGCACCACCGTCACCGTTCCGGCGAACGGCGGAGGCCGCTCGTCGCCTTCCCAGATCAGGGAGGGCGCGAGGCGCAGGAGCGTGAAGGTATGCGACCAGCCCGCGTCGCTGGTGACGGTGGCCTTCCAGATCGCCTTGCCCTCCGGCGTCGGCTGCGCAATGCCATGGTCCTGTAGCACGTTGAAGACGGCGGTGTTGCTGGAGGGGATGCCGTCGATACCCTGGGACAGCAGATAGGCACGCAGTTTGTCCGAAACCGTCTTGCTGACCAGCCACAGCGCATCCTGAGTCAGCCATCCATCCGAGGCCTGGGGCTGGTTCAGCTTGAATTCCTCCTTGAGCAGATAGCGCAGGCCGTCCAGCAGCTTGCGCTGCAGCGCGTGCCTGGGCGCCGCCAGCGCCTTGCCGGGATCACCGCCGAGTTCCTGGGCGACCGATGCCTGATCGGCCTGCACAACCAGTTTGCCGAGCGTGCCGGCGTGCTCGTACTGGCCGGCCAGCACGTATAGCAGCGCGGCCCAGAGGTCGGGATAGCCGCTGAGCCAGTCGAAGATGTCCCGATCGAGAAGGCGCGCGTAGAGCAGCCCGGTGGCGGCGCTGTGCAGGCGGTACTCGCGCTCCTTTCGGTAACGGAAACGGTAGGGCTTTCGCAGCGGGCCGTGCCAGGGATGCCAGACGCTGCCGTCGGCATGCTCGACGTGCAGATCGACCGCAATCTTGCCGACGTCGTGCAGCAGGGCCGCGTAGGCCGTGCCTGCGGTCCAAGCTTCGGCCTGTGCCGCCTGTGCCGCCTGTGCCGCCTGTGCCTCCGGCGTGACGCCCGCAGGCAGCAGGTATGACTGCCGCAGCTTCAGCGCATAGGCGACGATCTCCAGGCCGTGGTCCAGCATGCCGCCCGGATAGGCGTGGTGGTGGTTCTCGGAGGCCGGGAACTGCTGGACCAGCTCGGCGTAGCGCTCCAGTGGGGCGAGGTAGAGCGTGGCGAACTGCCGGCGCGAGAGCGATGTGCGCTGTCAGATGTGTTCCAGCAGTTTCTGCCGGCGCGGCGTGGCCAGCAGCGATGCGGCCGACTCCGGCCGCATCGACCATTTCGGAGTTTCGATGGCGGAGGTGGGCGGTGTGCCGGCGATGGGTGGCACCCGTTTGCGCTGGAACAGCGAGAGCATGGCGAACCCCGGATGATGGGCTGCTCGGGGCGCCTTTTGGCCTTTTCAGGATAGGGCCTTTCCCCTTGGCGCCCTTCCTTTGCCCCTTCCCAGCCCTTTGGCCTTTGTCGGAAGCCTTTGGGTATAGGGCCGCTACTTCGCGGGTGCCACGATGAATGCGGCATGGGGCAAGCCCGGCAAGTGGGGCGCTGCGGAATGTTCGTCAGCTCTGGCCCAAGCCTGTGTCGAGGGCGGCGGATTGCGCTGCGAAGTCGTCGGGACGGCGCTTGCGGAAGGTTTCGAGATTGGCGAGCTTCCAGCGCAGTGCCGGCAGTTGCGCGGCATGCTGGCACTGCACCAGCGACCAGTCCGGCTCTGCGCGCGCCAGCCCGCTCAGAAACTGCTTGTGCGCGGTGCTCAGTCGCTGTGGCAGCTCGCGCCGCAGCCTGGCGCGAGCGTCGAGCAGTGTCTCCAGGGAGCAGCTCACCTCGGTCATGCCGACAAAGGCCCGCTCGTACTCGCCGGCGATGTCCTTGTCGTTGCCGAACAGCACTTCGTGGGGTGGCCGGTTGTGACCCGCCAGATAGACCACGAAGCACTCGACCATGCCGTCGCTGATGTCGCCCGACTCAAAGAGCTGCCACACGTCGAACAGGTCGCGGGGGTGCTGCCGATCCAGCGCGGCCACCAGCTTGCTGGCGTACAGCTCGTCCGGTGCCAGAACCGGCAGCTCGAACTCGACGCCGAACAGATCGCTGGTCTTGGCGCTCAGCGGCCGCCGCTCGACGGGCAGCACGCTGCCGCGGAACACGACGTTCACCTCGATCTTCACCTGGCCGGCGTCGTTTTCGACGATCAGCTTGGTGTCTCCCAGGTCCTTGGCGCGAACCAGGCGTGTCTGCACGCCCAGTGGCGCAACGCGCGTGGCGATGGCGGCCAGCTCCTGGTTGATGGCTTGCAGCGCTTCGTCGCGCGGCGTCTGCCACGGGAGGTACACCACGTCGATGTCCACCGAAAGGCGCGGCATGTCCCGTACGAAGAGGTTGATAGCCGTGCCGCCCTTCATGGCGAAGATGTCGTTGGCGAACACGTCGGGCGCGACGGCCAGCAGCAGGCGAACGGTGTCCGCGTAGGTCTTATCCATGAGGTCTCAGGCTCAGCAAGGTGCCGTCATCGAGCCGGCTCATCCAGCGCGTGTTGCTGCCGGTGCGAACCGGGTACTGCTCCAGCAGGGCATCGACATCCACGAGGCTGGTCTCGCGCGCCCAGGTCAGGAACAGGCGCACGGCCTTCACGCTGGCGCAGCAGGACAGCAGTTGCCCGAGCAAGTCCTTGCGGGGGGAACGCAGTCCATCGAAGAGGTTGCGGGCCTCTTCGATGCTCTGCTTGACGCCGGCTTCGTACAGCAGCTCCAGCACGGCACGTTCGGGGGCTGCCACCCGCAGATCCTCGGGCAGGCTAGGCGGCGTGGTCAGGGTCTTGCCGGCCAGCGCCGTGTCCGGCCAGTCGAACAGGCGGGCGTGGACGTAGCGGGCCGGAAAGCGCAAAGTGAACCAGGCCGGCAACGCGAAGCGACCGTCGCCCCACAGCACCAGCGCCTCCCGGCTGCCCAGGTTGTGCCGCACCCCCTGCAGGGCCAGGGCGCTCTTGCCGCCGACGTGCAGGCCGGGCACGCGCTGTTGCAGGAACTTCAGCGCACCGTAGACCCCGAACTCATCGTTCGGGAAGGCATAGACGCCATGGGCCAGGCGCACGAGCCACCCGCCGTCGGCATAGTGGGCGGCGAGCTGGGGCGACACCCCGAACTGGCTCAGGGTGGCAAGGTCGAACGGCGCCCCGCGGGGGAGTCCCGCCTGCAGTTGCTTGATTACCTGGTGCCGAGAATTTCCATCCATGCTATAAAAATAGCGCGAAATCCAATCAACTCCTAGAGCTATCGCAAGAACGTGCATAGAAAGTAGCACAAGGTTTGATTTATAGTGCAAAATCTAATCGACCTGCGACCCAGGCCGACTCGGCTCTGCCAGCCGCAACCCGCCCTCCTGGTCGCGGTCTATGCTGGAGGGCAAGCCCCAACCGGCCGCTCCATGAGGTGAGGCACCACTGAAGCCGAGGCACATGAGCATGACCACCAACACGCACAACGGGCGCTGGAGCCACCGGCTGAGCCGGGGGGGCTGGCCGTGCCTGGCGTGGATACCTGCGCCGCGAGCAGCGTGTCGCCGGCTGGCTGGTGACGCGCGGCGTGCCCGCGGGCGCGGCGACGGCGGTGCTCTGGATCGTCAAGCTGGCCGTACTTGGCATGCTGCTCTACACCGTATCCTGGCTCGTCCTGCTGCTGGCCTTTGCGGTGGTCGCCGCATGGCTCGCGCGGAACGCCGACGAGGACGACGAGAAGCAGCCGGAACTTAGAGACGGACACTCGGGCGTCGGCCTGTACGACAAAGATGACTGGCGGATCGACATGGGCGATCCCGACGAGTCGTAGCTGTCGCGCCAACGCGAGAGAGTACTCCTTACTTCGCAGCACCTTTCGATACAGCCGTCATCGCAAGGCGAGAGCCACTACCCCCAGCCGACTTTGCATCGGACGTGCCAGTGATGAGACCGCCCAGGAAGTTTCCGGCGCGAACGCCTGGTCCAGTCGCGTCCGGTCCAGACTGGAGAGCGGCATATCGTGGAGCACGCCGGCCGCGTGTATGGCTCCGCAGATACCACCATCGTCCTCCAGTTGCCGCAGCGTCTGGGTCATCTGCGCCGAATCGCCGACGTCGCATGGCACCCAATGGAGTTCGCATCCATAATGCTCGGCCATTACGCGTTGGAAATCCGGCCAGTTCGGACGCGCGCGGGGTGCCAACAGAGCGATCCGTCGGGCACCTCGGCTGGCCAGCCATTGCACACTGAGTCGGCCGAGCCCTCCGAACGCGCCGGTCACCACATGCCAACCATCATCCTGAAAGGTGTGGGCAGGCAAGACGGGGGCACTGTGCCTTCTTACGGCCAGTCGCGGCACCATGGCCAGGCCGTCGCGCACGGCAACCCACTGATGGCCGGCGTTCACCGCCGCCAAGCCGGGCACGAGCGCCTCCCAACCAATATGCGCATCGATATCGACAACGGATATCCCGCGCCCGCCTCGTTCCGTGGCGGCCACCCGCAACAGGCCCCAGATCGCGTGGTGTGCGGCATCCACCTCATCGTCGGGCTTGATTCTCCAGGCGGATCGGGTGACGACCACCAAGGATTTCCTTTCACTGCCGGAAAGTGCTGAGATCAACTCGTCCACCAACGACAGCGGATCGTCATCGACGAGGCCAAGCACGAGCATGACCCAACTAGCCTCAGTGGACACTCGGATACCCGCCGCCCCCAGCGCCGACGCGGCGCCGGAACTGTCACCCCGCAGTTCGATGTCCTCCTCGACCACGGAACCTGTTCCGGCGGGCGACCATTCCCAGTCGTAGTGGGTGCCAGGGGCGGGCATGGGAGCGGGCAGATCGAAAGCTGGCGGCGATGGGCTAAGGACAGGCTGCCATTGGTTATTGTCGTCTCGGACTTCGATGCCGAGGCGCGCCTCACCGAACGCTGCCGCATGCCAGCGCAGTCGCACGAACGACAACCGCTGCGGAACAGTGGGAATGTCGACCTGAAGCGGCTCACGACCGCTGCCATGGCGGATTGAGAGTTCGATGCAGGCCTCACGGACGCGCTCGCGCCAGCACTCGTCCTTGCCGGCGCAATCGGACCAGTCGGCCAGATAACAGCCGTCGTCCGTCAACGACACACCGAGCAGGCGGTCGCGGACTTCCGCCTCCCACGGCAGCGGCGCCGCCATGGGACGCCCGGGCGCGCTCGCCAGTATGACGTGCTCGCTGATCCCCGACGTCGTGGTTCCGTCGTCCGGCAGCCAGTCGACGTGTTCGAAGCCGACGGCGAGACACTGTTCTTTCCAACGGGCGGTGGTCAGGAACAGTTCGCCGCCGCGCGCCTCCTCGTCGTGCAGAGGCGGGACCAGCGGACCGAACACGAAATCGAACAGCCTCATCGGCCGGGTGATCTCGCGCATCAACAGGCGCCCGCCCGGCTTGAGTAGCGGAAACAGATTCACCAGGGTGTGGCCGACGTGCTGGGTGGCGTGGATCACATTGGCGGCCACGATCAGGTCATAGCCGCCCGCTTCGAAGCCCTGAGCCAGCGTATCCTTCTGTAGATCGAGTTCGCGGTAGGTCAGGAAGTCATAGGCGGCGAACTTCTGTTCGGCGCGGCGGGTGAAGATCACAGAGATATCGGTGAAGTCATACTGGAGTGCCGATTCATTCGCCAGCACCGGCAGCAGCCAGGCGGTAGTTCCACCCGTGCCGCCGCCCACTTCAAGAACACGATAGGGTTGCCCTTGGCTACCCTGTGCCCGTCGCTCGCGCATCAGACCTTCCACCACGCCGGCGGCGATCCGATTGAAGTATCGACCGAAGCTGAAGTCCTGATACAGCACTTCGACGCCACTGGACGCGCCCTCGGGGAAAATGACCGCCACCGGTTCCACCTCTCCGCGCATCATGGCGTACAGGTTCTCGCCTGCCCGACCGACTGTTTCGGCTATCACATCCAGGCCCTCGCAATAGCCGCGCAATTCGTCCAACAGGGCTGTGCGCGATGCGTGCGAAACTTCGTTGCCGACCGAGTAGCGTTCGCCCTCGAGACGGTAGTAACCGTCTTCGACGCAGGCGTTGAGCAGACGCGTGAGCAACTGGCGATGGCGCGGCAACAGGCGCCCGCCGCGCAGCACATCCAGGGCGGTGACGCCCTGTTCGATGCGCGCGCCGACGCAGCGGCGCACCAGCGTATCCACGTCGATGGCATGCAGCTTCGTGACGCAGGCGTACAAAGCCTGCAGCCGAGGCAACTCCAGCTCCTCGGCGGCCTGCGCGGCGACCCGCCGGCCGTCCTCAAGCGCCGTGTTGACGGTGCGCTGTACCGGGAGGACAACCGCGGACTCTGCTTCACGCCAGTAGCGCTGACGGTCGAATGGGTAAAGGGGTGCGTGGATCCGGTGACCTTTGACGGGGAGCAGCGTTTTCCAGGGCAGTTCGGCGCCGGCCGCGTACAACTGTAACAGGGCCTGTTCCACCTGGGCCATGACGGGCTGATGTCTCCGGGCGCTGGATATCCACCACGCAGCGTCCGGTGCTTCGCGACGTCCGATTCCGGTCAGCGGCGCATCAGGCCCCACCTCAAGAAAGAGGTCCGTACCCTGGCCGATCGCCGTACGCATGGCCTGGATGAAACGCACCGGCTCGCGCATGTGGCGTCGCCAATAATCGGGAGCGTTGAGTGCATCGGTATCGATGGATTCGCCCGACAGTGTGGAGATGAGGGGAATTCGGCCAGGGACTGCACGAAGCGTCGCCGCCTCATGCTGAAACGTGTCGAGGATCGGATCGAGCAGATGGGAATGCGCGGCCCCGGTCACGGCCAGACGACTGTAACGGATGGACCGCTCGTCCAAGGCTGCCGCCAGCACCTCGATGGCGTCGCACTCACCCGAGAACACCAAGTGATGCGCACCGTTCCAGGCCGCCGGATCAAGGCCGATGTTCTGCGCGATCGGCAGCAGCGTGGCTTCGTCCGCGAATGCGGAAAGCATGGCGCCGCTGGCGCAGCGATCCATCAGGGCACCCCGCCGCCTAACCAGACGCATGACGGGCTCTGGCTCATAATGGCCGGCCACCACCGCAGCGGCAAACTCACCCACTGAATGTCCGAGTACCCGATCGGGCTTCAGGCCCAGCGACATCCAATGCGCAGCCATAGCCAGCTCGAAGGCGACAATGGCCGGCTGGGCGTACTCCATGCGTTCGAGCAGATCGCCCCGCGTCCCGAGCAAAGCGTCCCGCAGAGGCGGATCGAGGGGGATTTCGGCGTCATATGCCGCCAGACAGCGGTCCAGGCTGGCAGCGAAGGCCGGCGAAGCCAGGTACAGGTCATCGCCCATGCCGGGCCAGTGCGAACCCTGCCCGGTGAACAACCATGCCTGTCCACCGAGCTCGCCCTGGCCGTGGTGTACCAGCACGTCCTCGTCGCCGGCTGCGCAAGCAGCCAGGGCGGCGGCGGTCTCATCGCACAACGGCACCGCAAGTCGGAAGGTGAGGTCCAGTTGCCGGCCGTGCCGGGCGGTGCGGGCCAAGTCATCGGGATCAGCGTGGCGCAGCGCCTCCGCATAGGCACCGGCCAGACGGCGCAGTGCGGGCTCGCTCGCCGCGCTGAGCAGCAATGCACCCGTCGACGGCATTCCTGCATCCACGCGTGGCGTGCGCAACGTGTCGGGCAGGGAGCCAACGATCAGATGGCAGTTCGTACCGCCGATACCGAACGACGAGACGCCGCCCAGGCGCACCGGGTCGTTCCAGACCTGGGCCTGGGTAGGAACGTGGAAGGGGCTATCTTCCAGCTGCAACGCCGGGTTCTGGGCTCGAAAGTGCAGACTGGGCGGGATCGTCCCGCGCTCGACCGCCAGAATGGCCTTGAGCAGGCTGGCGATCCCGGCGGCGGTGTCCAAGTGCCCTATGTTGCCCTTGACCGAACCCAGTGCGCAGGGTGGTCCGTCCCCCCGTTGATGGAACACAGCGCGCAACGCCTCCACCTCGATGGGGTCGCCGAGCGGGGTGCCGGTGCCATGCGCCTCGATGAGTCCGATCTGGCCGCTGAGAACGCCCGCGAGGGCCATCGCCTCACGGATCACTTCGCGTTGTCCTGAGACGGAAGGTGCAGTAAAACCGACCTTCTGTGCACCATCATTGTTGATCGCGCTGCCATGCACCACAGCGATGACCGGATCTCCGTCACGCAAGGCATCGGCCAGTCGGCGGAGTACCACGGTGCCAACCCCGTTGCCGGCAAAAGTGCCCAGCGCCTCAGCATCGAACGGACGGCAATGGCCGTCCGGGGAGAAGATCATGCCTGGCTGATGGAGATAGCCTGCCTGCTGTGGGAAGGCAATGGCCACTCCACCGGCCACCGCCATATCGCATTCGCCAGCACGCAGACTCTCGCACGCCATGTGAACCGCAACGAGAGAGCTCGAACACGCGGTCTGCACAGTGATCGCTGGACCACGCAGGTTGAGCTTGTAGGCCACCCGCGTGGCCAAGTAGTCCTTGTCGTTGCCCATCAGGGACTGCAAGCCCTTGACCTGAGCCACCTCGGCGATGCGCAGCGGCTCACGGCCAGGATAGGTGCTGATCCTGGCGGATCCGAAGACACCTGTTTTATGGGGCACCTCCCGAGGTGCGTAGCCCGCATGCTCCAAGGCGTGCCACACGATTTGCAGAAAGAGCCTCTGCTGAGGGTCGATCGATTCCGCCTCCTGACGCGAGTAACCGAACAGATCGGCGTCGAACGCATCGGCATCCTGCACGACGGTTCCTACACTGACGAAATTCGGGGAATCGACAGTCGCGGCGGGCAGTCCGGAGTCGAGCAACTCCTGTCTCGAAAAGCGACGGCTGAGCTCGCGCCCGTCCACCAAGTTACGCCAGAATGCCTCGCAGTCGTCCGATTCGGGGAAGCGGCAGGCATGACCAATCACGGCAATCGGCTCGCAATCGGGATAATGTCTTGCCACCAAGGCATCGAAATCAGGTGTAGGACATTCACCCATGGCGTGGCTCCAGGCTAGGTTCGGGGTTGGCCGCGGCAGGCTCATGGAGTGCCGGGCGAGAGAGGCGGTGGCGCAACCGGCTGGCGGGCCACAGGCTGATGACCGCAACGACCGCGAGCAGGGTCAGGGATATCTGGTAACCGGTGTAATGCGCGATGCGCAGCGTGATCATGGAAGCAAGCATGGCGACGGCCATGTCGACGGACTGGAACAGGGCGTAGTCGGAAGCGGGCTGGTGCGGTCGCACCAGCCCCATGAGCACGTTGTAGAGTGTCACGAAACCGATGGCAGCCGCGACGTTGACCAGCCCGAACAAGACCAGCCATACGGGTAAATCGAACCGGGAATAGCCGACTGCCATCAGGCCGGCCAACATGGCATGCAATATCATTACCGGAAGAAGACTTCGCCACGCTCCAATCCGCCGTGCAAGCAGCCCTCCGATGAGGACGCCGAGGCCGCTGGCTACCGTGCTGAAGAATGTGAGCGCTTGGCCCAACTCGGTCAGACTCATGCCCTGGTCCACGAGCAGTACCGTCTGCAGGGCCATGAGACCGCGCATCGCCAGGTAGTAGATTGCCGTCAGCGCAAGCGCGGGCCAAAGCGCGCGCAAACTGGATGGATCGAAGCGCGGTTGTTCCTGGCCCGCGCTGGCCGGGACCTGTTGTCGTATCAGAAGCACGGGAATCAACAGGATCAGAGACAGTACCGCCATGGAGAGGAAGCCTGCCGACCAGCCGGCGTATTGCGTCACGGCCAGGAAGGCGAACACGCCGAACGGGATCCCCAGGTAGCTGCCGCCGACCTGGGCGGCATTGGCGAACGGCCGGCTGCGCTCGTCGGTGGTGCAGATGAGGATACCGTTAGCGTAGATGCCGTGGCTGGCCGACAGCAGCGTCAGCAGCATGAGGATGGCGACGATCATCCATTCGGAACGGGTTGGTTCCACCAGTGCAATGCCTGCCAGTAGCGCGGCCATTCCAACCTGAAGGATCACGAGGCTTCCAAGGTAGCGGTTGCCGAAGAGCGGCAGGGCGTGCCGTTCGCACCACGGAGCCCATAAGAACTTGCCCACCCAGGGCAGCATGGCAAGCGACAACCAACTGAGCTGGGCGAGGTCCAGCCCGGCATGGCGGAAATAACCGACAACCCCTTGCATGACCAGCGCCGTGAGCATGCCCTGATGGAGGTAGTAGGACCAGTAGGGAATATAACGGGTCACGCTTGGTCCCTCCCCCGCCGCCCGGCACGAGCCTTACGTTGACTCAGAAGGATGAGCCGCTCCGGTTCCGGGTGGTGTCTGGGGGTGCCCTCTGCGCCTGGACGTGTCCCCAAATGCGCCGCCAGTGCGTAGGGTGTGGCGTGGGCAAATAGGTCAGTGACCGCAAGGCTCGCATGTCCGGCCTGGCGCAGGTGGCTGTGAAGCTGCACGAGCTTCAGTGAAGTGGCACCAGCTTCGAAAAACGTCTGCCGCGCGGCAATCGGCTGACCAACCACTTGCCGGAAGTGATGGCGCAACTCGTCAACCAGGGCGTTGTCCACTTGGAGTGACTCGGGGATGGCCGTCGTGATCGACTCGACTGGAACCGACGACACCGTGTGACCGCACCTCCGCGACACGAGAGTATCGGTCTGAAGGTTCCACGCCGCCGGATCGACGGCGAGCCGACGCAGCAATTCCGTATATTGTGCGAACATGGCGGAAAGTTGCTCCGGATCGAAAAGTGCTTCCACCGCGTCCCAGTTGAAGCGCAGCTCTCCCTCGGATTCATAGACCTGGTGGTCAAGCCAGATCTGCGGGGTTTGCGAGATCCCCCAGCGTGGCTTCAGCCAGGATGCATGGGCCAGGAAGCGGTCGTGTTCGAAGCCGAGGGCGCTGGTGAACACGACCGGCATCGCAGCCGACGGCTGGCCGCGTCGCAGCGCGAGCTGGCGCATGACCCAGAGCGCGGAAACATCGCGATGCGCGAGATCCTGCCGGAGACGTGCTTGAAGCCGTCGGGCGCTCGCGCGCCAGTCCGATTCGGGCTGCCACGCCAGCAGCAGGAGAGAGGTGAAGTCGCCCAGTACGCGCTCGATCTGTGGGTGCACCGGCCGCCGGTCGAACAAGGTGAGGTTCAGGCACAGGTCGGCCCGCGCGCTCCAGGCCGAGAGCACGGCTGCGTAGGCGGACAGCAGCAATGCCGAGGGGGTCAGCCCCTCCTCTCCGACACGCACCTTGAGCTTGCGCCATTCTTCGACGGAAAGGCTGTCGGACAGCCGCACGAAGCGTGGGCGACCGATCTCGGCCGGATCACGGAGCAAAGGCAGTTGTGGCGCGGGTGGCAGCTCATCCAGGCGTCGGTGCCAATACTCCAATGAGGCTTCGACAGGCTCTCGACCGGCATGGTGGATCAGGTAGTCGCGGAAGCCAACATCAAGTGCGGGCAGATCGCTATCGGGGGAGAGATATAGCTGTTCCAGCTCGGCCAACAATATCTGCATGCTCAGTCCGTCGAGCATCAGATTGTCGAGGCAGACGAACAGGTGGCTACGTCCACTCCCATCCTCGGCCATCTGCACGTCGAAGACGGGCCAGCGGGCCGGATTGAGCACCTGATGCGAAAGACGCTCCCGCAGATCGATGGCGTCCGGACCATCGAAACTCGCAACACGGTGACACCTCAGAGCGAATCGAGGTACCTCGGCCAGAACCTGTTGTCGGCCATCAAGCACAACCGCCCTCAACATGTCGTGCCGGGCGATCAGCCGATCCCAGGCCGCCTCGAAGCGTTGAGTGTCCAGGTCCTCGACCTCGAATTCGACGAAGAAATGGGAACCGACGCCACCCAGTGAAAATCCCGGCTCGCGTCCCACGAGATAGGCTTGCTGCACATCGGTGAGCGGAAATGGCTCATGTCGGGTGGCGGGATCGGGCCGCAAGGCGTCTGCAATTCGATTTGCGGTTGCCAGGGTGGCCGCGAAAGCGGCGAGCGTCGGGTAATTGAACAGGTCCCCAAGGTGCGCGGTGTAACCCGCCTGATCCAGCCTGCCCATCAAACGTGTCGCCAGCAGGCTGTCACCGCCGAGCTGGAAGAAGTGACTGTGCCGGTGCACGACCGGAACGCGCAGCAGTTCCTGCCACAGCCCGGCAACGGCAGCCTCGGCGTCCCCACGAGGAGACTCCTGTTCCGCCGCGATGGCCTGCTCTGCCCCACAGCGGGCGGCCAGCACCTTGTGGTCGATCTTGCCGTTGGCAGTGAGCGGAAGCGCGTCGATGAAATGCAGTCTCTGCGGCAGCATGTATGACGGCAGATGTTCGCCTAGGGCGGCGACGAGCTTACGGGGATCAGGATAGCGAACCTCATTGGGCGCGCGTAGCGCGAAGCGCAGGTGATCCCCTACGTCGTCGCCCAGTTGGCAGCGCAGGCCCATCGCCCCGAACCGCTCAAGCCATTCATCGGCGCCGCGCAACTGGGCGGAGATGCCGTGCTCATCCGGTGCGAGAAGATCGGCGCAGACCATGGTCAGGCAGGAGGCGCGACGCAGCTCCAACACGTGAACCAGGGCGGCAGGACCCGCCAGTATCGAGAGGGCATCCATAGAGTTCTCATCGAGCCGATGCAGGGCATTTGCGGCCAGCACCACATCACCTTTGTGGACCAGTGCTTCCCGGGAAACGTCGTCCCAGCGCCGGACGGTCGCATGCGAAAAGACAGCAAGGCGATCCGACGCACGCGTAACCATCTCCTGAGATGAATCCAGCGCCGTGTAGTCCAGGTGGCTGGCATCCAGGCGGTTCAGCAATGTCTCTCCGATAAGACCACTGCGAGCGCCTATTTCGACGAGACGCACCGGACGATTCAAGGTATGCGACAGTTTCGCCAGCGCCTCGGCCAAGGCATCGATTGCGGCGACCATGCCTCGGCTTTGGATCAGGAGATGCTCGGGAGACCAGAACGGATGGGCAAGCAATGTCTGCGCCGCGCGCTGCCCTCGAAGGATCTGCGCAAGGGCGGTATGGTGGGCAAGCAGGGCCTCTGCGGTCGCGTGGAGCGAGTCCTCGTTCGCTGGCAGCCACGTCGCTTCACCATACCGCCGTCCGCGAACGTAGCGGTCGCCATTCACGTCGAGGGCTAGGCGCCCCTGACCAACCAACAGGTTCAGCCAACGGACGATGAGCCCACGCCAGCGTGGCTCCGCGCCGTAGCGCCGCACGACTTCATCGACGTCGACAGATTCGGCGAAATCCAGACCATGCCGTCGCAAGTGGTCGTTCAGAAAATCTGCGATCAGGCGCTCGATATCCATCTCGCGCTCAGCTTCGGGGACCGCGAGTCCGAAGAGTGATCCATAGTCGGAGGGCAGCGCCGGATCGGCATGTCGGCGGCTGCATAACTCATCACCATGCGCCACGACAAAGGCCGCCAGCGATTTCTCACGCCCGCCCATGGCCAACACGACGCCGGACCTGACGCCGTCGATGCGATGCAACGCCGCCTCGATCTCGCCCAATTCGATGCGGTAGCCGCCGATCTTGACCTGCTTGTCGCGACGTCCGAGAAATTCCAGAGTCCCGTCGGGCCAGTAGCAGCCCGTGTCGCCGGTGCGATACCAGCGGCCGTTCGTTGTCTCGACAAACTGGCGGGCAGTACGCTCTGGATCGTTGAAGTAGCCCAGGGCGATGCCTTCGCCACCGATCCACAATTCGCCCGGCACCCAGTCAGGACAGTCGCGGCCTTGTTCGTCGACGACCCGGTAACGCTGGTTGGCGAGCGGGAATCCGTAGGGGATCGAGCGCCAGTGCGGCGGCACCTCCCGGACATCGAATACATTCGACCAGATCGAGGCTTCCGTAGCGCCACCCATCGAGACGAAATCGCCATCGGAACGGAAGGCACGATAACGTCGCGGCAAGTCTAGCCCGATCCAGTCTCCGGAAAGCATGACCGCTCGCAAACGAGCCGGTGGGCGCAGATCGAGACCCTCACTGTAGGTAAGCAACATGTCGAACAGGGCAGGCACCGTGTTCCAGATCGTGATGCTGTGGCGTTCGATCATGTCGCACCACACGGACGGATCCCGGCGCTGGGCCTCGCTGACCAGGATCAGGGCGCCCCCGGCCGCCAGCAGACCGAAGATGTCATAGACGGACAGGTCGAAATGAAGCGCCGATAGCGCCAGAACCCGGTCGTTGCTACAGATCCGGTAGCGTCGATTCAGATCGACGCAGGTATTCATTGCACCGCGGTGGGAGATGACGACACCTTTCGGCGTCCCGGTGGAGCCCGACGTGTAGATGATGTAGGCCGGCTGGAGGGGATCACCTGAGACCGACTCCTCCAGCGCCTTGTGGAGGATGGCGATCTGCCAGTGGATGTGGGGCGGGGCGGCGTCATCCGGCGCACCGTCCGCTCCAACATCATCCGCGCAGACCAGCACGGCGGCGACGTCAGCGTCCCTATAGATCGTCAGGCGCCGCTCCTCGGGCTGGTCGAGCGCGACGGGCACATAGACTGCACCGGCCTGGAGTATGCCTAGCACCGCAATGACTTGTCCCATGCCCTTGGACATGCTGATCGCGACTGTGTCGCCGGGGCGCACGCCCCGCCCGACCAGTGCACCGGCACAGCGTTTCGCTTGGTCGGCCAGTTCCGCGTAGGTCAGTGACTGCTCGCCATGGATCAGCGCGACTGCCTCTGGGCTACGCTCGGCGGCGAGAAAAAACCCGTGGTGCAACAAACCTTCCGGTATCGGCCCCGCCGTCTGATTTGCACGCAAACGGACTGCCCGCTGAGCGACGGACATCAGGTCCGGCAGGGGCATACGCCAGGCCGTGGCATCCGCCAGCAGTAAACGGACGACCGAAACATAGGCATCGAACATGGCGTCGATCAAGGCTGGAGGAAACAGCTCGTCATTGCTGTCCCATTGCAGCCAGACCGACGAACCGTGCTCAAATGCCAGATGATCGATCCACACCTGAGGTGTCTGCGATACCCCCCAACCGGGTTCCCCCAGTGTCGGGCCGGTGCCGTCGCCATAGAGGGGGCGTCCGAGATTACTGGTGAACACCACGGGCGCGCCGTGCCGATGCGTCTGCCCCTTGCGTAGTTCACGCAGCAGTTCCACACCCGACCAGTGGCGATGTTCATGGGCCTCGGCGAAGGTGCTCTGATTGCTGCGCGCCAACTCATCGAACGGCGCGCCTTCGGCGACGAGATCAATCAGCAGGACGTTGGTGAAGTCGGCAATCATGCGCTCGACCGCTGGATGCAGAGGTTGTCGGTCGAACAGCGTGAGATTGAGCAAAAGGCGCGGCTGGTTGCTCCAACGCGCCAGAACGGCACCAAAGCAGGTGGCGAGTGCCATGGTCGGCGTCACGCCGCTCGCGCCGGCTCCAGTCTTGAACGCCTCCCAGTCGACAGCCTTCAATTCTGTGCGGCGACGGCTGATGCGAACTTCGTCTATCTGCTCCGGTTCGCGCGCCAGTGGCAGTGCCGGCGCCGCAGGAAGGCTTTCCAATCTATCCAGCCAATAGCGCCTTGCTCGCTCCCGGGCGGTTTGTGTTTCGTTTCCTAGTTGCGCGAGGTAGCTGCGGAAATCGTACCTCTCGCATGGTGTTGGCAGTGTCGCGCCGCGGATCAGCTCGGCAAGCTCCTCGAACACCAGGGTGAAGCTGGCGGCATCGAGGACGAGCAGATCGATGTTGACATGCAGGCGCTGCCGCCCTCCGGGCAGCAGCGAGAGTTGGAAATCGAAGGTTTCTCCGCAGTCCACGGCCAGCATACGATGCCCGAGCCGCTCGCGTAGCGTCTGCAATCTGGTCACGCATTCCTGTTCACCCAAGTTTCGCAAGTCATGAACAGTAAGACTGGGCCAATGGGATGCCGCTCGGTACTGCTGAAGGCCATCATCGCGAAAGGTCACACGAAGCATCGGGTGACGCTCGATCAGCGCGTGAATGGCGGCTTCCAGCACTTCGCTGGAAAGCCCTGAGCCATCGAATTCCTGATAGAGATGGCATCCAACACCACCCAGTGTTTGCTGTGGTGACCGGCCAACGAAATAGGCGTGCTGCACTGGCGTCAGCTCGAACGCTTCTCCGTCGCGCATGACAGGCCAGGTCTCGGGTTCGAAGGACCGTTCGCGGTCGATCGCCTGCTTGCGCTGGAGTATCCCGGTCCATCCAACCAGGCTTGGAGCGTCATACAATTCCTTGAGTGTCACACTGTGACCGCGCTTACGCAGCCGGTTCAGCCATGCCATCAGGCGCATCGAATCCATCCCCAGTTGGATCAGGCTGGTGTGCCCTTTCAACCGCGTGGGGGAAACACCGAGGTCGGCAGCGATCTCGGCGCGCAGCGCCTCGTCGATGTCAGAAGCCCCATGGGAAGCATCGGGTTGATCGACTTCCTTACGACCGGTTTCAAGATGAGTGTCGGACATGACATGGCAGCTCGTATGGATTATCTCGTGTCAAATTGGCGTGCGCGGTGACATCTGATGTCGAGGAAGTATGTCCTGCAGGAATATCCAATCGCGTTTTCATTGCCGCAATCCCGTCACGGCTGGCACCAGTTTCGCCGTGCTAACGCCGTGTTCAGCCAACCAGGCGCTCGCCTGCATCTCGGCCTCCGCATGTGTGGCGACAACCCGATAGGGATACGGAGCGCGGCCGGAATCGTTCCACGCCTCGGCTTTGCGCAGGTACTCACGCCGCAATGTTTCATCCGCCTCGATACGAAGCGCGCCAAGGCAGTGGCGTTGTTGATCGGCGAATCGATCCCGACTCCATTGCGCGTAGGTGGTCATGAAGCACTTCGACTGGCGAGGGAACTCGACTCCTTCCATCAGCAGAACGAAAGGCTCCGCACGTGCGTACAGCGATTCGAGCTGTGCGATCATGTCGCCCGCCCGTTCGTCGGCCACTTGTTCCGGCATGTGCAGACCGACCAATGGCCAGTGCCGCATGTCGATGAATTCCTTCATGCGCGTCATTCCTTGTGACAGGCCGCCGAACCGGCGCGCGATCGAGGGAGCGCGCAAGTCGGTGGTACGCGCATGCTCAACACATACGCGAATGAGAATCAGTCACAAATGGTATTGACTCGCGTATGTGGCGCCACCCCGAGCGGGTTTGTTTCGACCCGGATCCGTATCCGTATCCGTTCGTCACGGACAGGGTGCGTATGAGTTGCGGCCGACGGACCCGATTGGATTGCTCGGGACGGGGGACAGATCGGTAGGCGGGAAGCTTGAAAGCGTGATCAGCGTCGGCGTTTGAAGGCCGAGGGGGAAACGCCGAACTGTTTCTGGAACGCGGCCGCGAAGTGGCTTGCATTCGCGTAGCCGAGGTCCGTGGCCACCACGGTCACCGGGGTGTGACCCTCGCTCAGGCGACGACGCGCTTCGTGCATGCGTTCCCGCTGGAATAACCCGTAGACGCTCTCGTTGAACAGCAATCTGAAGCCGCGTTTGAGTTTTACCGCGCTGAGGCCGCATTCCCGCGCGAGCGCGTCGATGGTCCGCGCCTGGGTCAGGTCGGCCAGCAAAATATCCCGTACGCGAAGCAGGTTGCGCCTGTCTGCCGGGGAAACGCTGGGCGACGGCACATCCCCGTCCCGTTGCGCCTCGATCGCCAGACCCACCATCACCAGCGACTGTCCAAGCAACCAGGCCGCAGAGGGGGCGGGTATCGCGTCCTTCTCCGGGCCGGCCGGTATCATCCGCAACACACCGCTCAAGGCCCCGGCGGCTGCGCGCATTTCCGCGCTGCAACGGTGCATGGCGCAGCACCGCGCAGTATCCAGCATCCGCGCCAGGGATGCGTCGAGATCCGGTGCCCAGTCGGAGAGGATGTCGGGACGCACGGATACGGTTACATACTCGAAGCTGTCCGCGTAGGACGATCGCCCCGTGCACCCCGGGGTGTAGCTGATGCAGCCCATTCCCTGGCGCAGGATGCACTCGCTTCCTCCCGCGGCATCGCCGTCCATGGAGAAGCCGCAGCGTCCTTTCAGCGCGCATGAAAAGTGGATCCGATCCCAGTCGTCACGCACGTTCATGGTCATGGGGCGGGCAAGGTTCCCGCTCCACAGCAGCGTGTCGACCCCGTCACGCAGGGCCAGTTTGACCAGGCGACAGTTGGCGTCCCGCTCCATATGGAGCACCGGCTTTTCCGCGAGCAGGCTCGAAACGGCGACCTCGGACGACAGGGCCGATGACGTATGTACTGATGGCGTCATGTGACTTACCTCCCTTCGCTGGAACCGATTCGGGTCAAAGATGAGCCGAATCGGGCAGGAATACAATTGAGAATCATTCACAATCATTCTCCCAATTTCTGCCGCGCCCGTCGAGTCAATTTGTATAAGCCGACGGAAACGATGGTGGCGGGGACTCCAGCCGGCGGTTTCCAGGCGTCTGTCGTGCTCCAGGTCGGTCGAAAGCCAGACCACGCGTGTCCATGGCCAACGTTTGTCGGCGTTTCGTCAACCTGCTTCAGGAGTGCAATGAATGCCGCAACCGATTTACGTGAGGACGCCGCAAGGCCTCCGAATCCCATCTCATGCGCCAAGTGCCCTGGCCGTCGCCTTGTTGACGGCCCTGGCCGCCCTGCCTGGTGCATCCCTCGCGCAGGAGTCCGCCAAGGGATCATCCAGCGACTCGACGGGGGCTGTCAGTGCCACATCCGATAACGGGACAGCAGGCGCCGACGCAGTCGAACTGAAGACCGTGACCGTAACAGCCCGTCAAAGCGAGGAGCGAGCGGTGGATGTTCCCTTCGGGATCAGCGTCATTGATGGCGACCAACTGGAGTCTCGTCACCTTCAAACTGTCGAGGGAGCACTGCGAAGCGTGCCCGGCGTAGAGGTCAGTTCATGGGGAGATCCCAATTCCGCCAACGTGCTCATCCGTGGCGTAGGATCGCTCTATCAGGTCAGCCAGGACGATGGTTCAGTAGCCCTGAACGTCGATGGCGTGCCGATGTCCATGCGCAACGTGAGCCTGGGTACGCTTGACGTCGAGCAAGTCGAAGTGCTGAAAGGCCCTCAGGGTACCCTGTTCGGTGGTAACAGTCTGGCGGGGGCGATCAATATTACGACGCGCAAGCCGACACGTTATTTCGAGGGCCATATCCGTGGTGAATACGGTAAGGACAACCAACATACGGAGGAGATGGTCGTCAGTGGCCCCTTGTCCGAACACCTGAGCGGCCGGTTTGCCCTGCGCAACAGCGGGTCCGATCTCTGGGTCGATAACGCGGAAACCGGCAAACCATTGGCCCGACCAACCGATCAGGCATTTCGCGGCAGCCTGCTATGGGACAACGGGACGGGTACCACGGCTTTGTTCAGAGCAGAACACGAGAAGAACAAGCACAGCCCTTCACTGACGATTCTCCGACCTTATGGCGATCCCGCGAAGCTGGATTTCACGCCGGGTTTGTTTGAGAACAATCACAAGACGGTAGACATCTACTCATTGGAGGTCAATCACGATCTGAGCCATAGCCGTTTGACCTCAATCACCGCGTACAGCAGAACGGATTTCCTGGGCGTTAAAGGGTATGACAAGCAGCTCATGCAGGCATTGTATGGTTATCCGATCGAATACATCGGCACGGATAGCTCGAATGAAAGAACGGTCAGCCAGGAACTACGCTTGTCATCCCTGCCCTCTGCGCCGGTTTTCTGGGTCGCAGGTGCTTATCTGTCGAGCACCAACCGCTCGTTCGATTCCTATTACAGTGCCAACAACCGTCAGAATCGCGACTTCAAGACAGACAGTTATGCGGCCTATGGCGAGGTGACCTACCCACTCACCGAAAAATGGAAGGTAACAGGCGGCCTGCGTCATTCCTGGGACAAGAAACGCTACGACGCCACCTATATCGGCACCAGTACTGTCCTGGATAGTCGAAAGCTGGATGAGAACTACACCACCGGCCGCGTAGCGCTGTCCTATGCCATCACGCCTAGTGTCAATATCTACGGTGCATTCTCACGCGGCTATCAGTCGGGGGGGTTCAGCGACTTTACCACTCAGGTCGCCGACAGCACGCCTTACAAACCCGCTCACTCGAATGCTCTGGAAGTCGGATTCAAGACGGAATCCACCGATCATCGCCTCGCCTTGAACGGTGCCTTGTTCCTGACCAAGGTGAAGGACGCACATCTGCTTGGTTACGACTATACGACCATGGCCACCAGCACGATCAACGCGGATACCGAGAGCAAAGGCGCTGAGCTTGAAGGTACGTGGCAGGTCGGCCGTGGTTTCGAGCTCTCCGGCGGCGTGAGCTATACCGACGCCACGATCACCAGTGATGCGACCGGGGTCAATGGTGGCGACGTCCAATCGGGAAATCAGGTCCCCAATGTGCCGCATTGGAGCGGGAATCTTGCAGTGACCTACCGCAAGGCCATACCCGAATTCATGGGATTGTCCACACCGGTCCTCAATACCCGATTGAGCTACCAACATGTGGGGGCACGAGCAGCCGACGCACAGAATCACTTTGACTTGGGCAGTTACCGCAAAGTCGATATGCGCATCGGCTTAATCTCCGGCAATACGGAGGTCTACGTGTATGGCAACAATCTGCTGAATAAGCAATACGACCTTTACGGCTATTACTTCACGCCGACGGTCACCGCAGGCGCACCGGCCCGCGGTCGCACCTTCGGCGTGGGCGCTGCATGTTACTTCTGATGGAAGGTACTGTGGCGATGTCAATTACGGCCAGGCCGGTCACACTTTGCACCACCGACGCAGAGATCAGAGACGACGATGGTTTTGATGATGCGCCAAGTGCCTGCCTCTCCCGACATGTATAAGGCTGCCCTGGCGAAACTCGACGGCATCCATCATCCCGCGGTGGAAATCCATCACTGTCATGCTTTATCTGCTGGGCATGGTGTGGGTGGCGAAGTTCCTCTGGGCACCGCTTGTGGACAGAATCGGCTTCGCCCGCACGGGCCATTTCAAGGGCTGGCTCCTGATCACACAGAGCGGGATGGTGATGACCCTGCTGCTGATCGGCACCTTCGATCCGATGCGGGATTTCAGCATGGTCTACGCGCTCTGTCTGTTGCTGGCCTTTCTTTCGGCAACTCAGGACATCGCGGTCGATGGATTGGCGTGCCGCCTGTTGCCGAGGGAAAGCCGGGGCATGGGCAATGGGTTCCAGATCGCCGGCAGCCTGCTTGGCAATCTCCTGGGAGCCGGCGGCGTCCTGATGGCCTATCCCCTGATTGGCTGGCAAGGGGCGACGTCGCTCCTCGCCATCGGCACAGGACTCTCGCTCGTACAGTTGATCGGTTTCAGGGAACCGTCCCACACCCGCGCATCCGGCATATCGGTCTCACGGCGCGTCTGGTCGGTTTGGCGCGAACCCGGTGGCGGTCGCCTGCTGGCGATGGTTGCTCTCTATGCGGTCGGAGTCAGTCTGGCCTATGCCCTGATCACGCCGATTCTGGTGGACGCGGGATGGACACTCGAACATATCGGCCTGGTGGTCAACGTCGTGGGAACCCTGCTGGGGGTGCCCGCCGCGCTCTGCACCGGCTGGTTTATCAGGCGCGTGGGCAGGCGTGTGACAACGACGGTCGCTGCCGTCTTGCAGGTTCCCGCCATTCTCGCCATATCGCTGCCCGTCCTGGGTTACGTGGACGATTTGTCGGTGGCGGTCGCCATGAGCCTGTTCTTTGTCTTCTACAACCCGGCGATGGTAGTACTGGCCACTCTGATGATGGATCGCGCTTCGCCAGAAAGTCCCGCCACCGACTACGCGGCCCAATACGGCCTGTATCAATTCTTCTGCATCCTATCCATAACCGTGGGCACGGCCCTGGCGGGCCAGATCGGCTATCTGCCGATATTGGTCGCGTCGGCTGTCAGCGGAGTCCTGATGGCGATGCTCGCCCCGAGCTACCGCCACGTCCCCGACAGCCTATATGTCGCCAATGTGGCCCCCGAGTCCGAAATGTCACCCAGTTTTTCCACCGGCAAGGTGGATTGAGGAGCCTTGAATGTCCAATCTCACCCTCACCGAGAAATCCACCGCTAAGATCGCCCCCGCGCCAGCCGACGCCGATGCGTGGACGATCATGGATCCGGTGCGCGGCAGAATCCGCATAGCCATGACCCTGGCGGTATCCTCCGCCGTGCTCGGGCTGGCGACCATGGGTTTTCTGGCGCTGACGGTACGCGACCTGCTCGAATCACCCGGCGCCTGGCCTTGGTCGGCGATGCTGGGTGCGCTGATCTGCACCGTGTCCGCCTACCTGCTTCGTCTGGCTGCCTTCAACGAGTCTCACTTCGCTGCCTTTCGGCTGGAGACCCTGCTGCGCTCCGATCTCAGCCGGCATCTGGCGCAGGTGCCCATGGGCTATATCCAAGCCGTGGGCGCGGGGGCTCTGGCCAAGGTCATGCACGACGACGTCAAGGCCCTGCATGTCTTCGTCGCCGACAGTACGCCGCTCCATGCCCGTGCCTACGCCGTGCCAGCGATCACCTTTCTTGTTCTCCTTACTCTGGATTGGCGCCTGGCTCTGGCAGCGGCGGCGGTGTTGGCGCTCGGCTTTGGCGTGATGATCCTGGCAATGCGCAACCGAGCTGAGATGGTCCAGCTCTACAACGAAGCCCGTGAGCGGGTCGGCACGGCGGTGGTCGACTTCGTCCAGGCCATGCCGGTGGTGCGCACCTTCGACAGCGGCACGGCGACATTCGGACGTTATCGCAATGCCCTGCGGGAGTATCTCGAAGTGTTGACCCGCTGGTATCGGGAGGCTGGCTTCCCGATGCGCTTCTCAATGGCCGTGCTAAATCCAATGCCGACCCTGGCGGTGTTGCTGTGGCTTGGAGCCTGGCTGACCTGGCGTGACAGCCTGCCGTTCGCCCAATGGCTCGCGGTGCTGCTGATCGGCACGGGCATGGCCGAAGCCATGATGCCGTTGATAGCGCTCAAGCATCTGGTCGACAAAACCCAGTTGAGCATCGCCCGTATTCAGGAGGTACTGTCCGCGCCGGTTTTGCCGGAACCCGATCGGGAGCGGATGCCGACGGACGCCAGCGTCCGTTTCGAGAGCGTCGGCTTCCGCTACGGAGAGATGGATGGCGACGCCCTGAGCGATATCAGTTTCGCGGTGGCGCCAGGCAGCGTCGTCGCCCTGGTCGGGCCTTCCGGTGCCGGCAAGAGCACGGTAGCCAAGTTGATCCCGCGTTTCTGGGACGTCAGCACCGGGCGCATCCTGGTCGGCGGCGTCGACGTGCGCGAGATGTCCACCGAAACCCTGATGAGCCAGGTGGCCTTCGTGTTCCAGGATACTTTTCTGTTTTCCGGAAGCATCGCCGACAACATCCGGCTGGGGTTGCCAGACGCCGGTATGGACGCAGTGTCTGCGGCGGCTGGCGCGGCCCAGGCCCACGACTTCATCATGAGTCTGCCGCAGGGCTACGACACCCAGGTGGGGGAACGTGGTTTGTTCCTTTCTGGCGGCCAGCGCCAGCGCATTACCATCGCCCGCGCCATCCTGCAGGATCGCCCCATCCTGGTACTGGACGAGGCCACCGCCTACGCCGACCCGGAGAACGAGGCTGCCCTGGTCACTGCCCTATCCGAACTGATGCGGAGCAAGACGGTGATCATGGTGGCACATCGCCTCGCCACCATCCGCGACGCCGATCAGATTCTGGTCTTCGAGCATGGGCGGCTGGTGGAAACCGGCCGCCACGAGACGCTGCTCGCCCGCGCGGGCATCTATGCCCGACTCTGGCGCAAATACGAACAGGCCCAGGATTGGGCGCTGTGTGGCCGCCATCCCACCTGCGAACAACCGCAACCGGAGTCACGATGAGCGCCGCCCTCGAATCCACGCCGCGCATCACTTCCTGGCGCGAGACCTACCGGCAACTGTTGCGTGCCGCCGGTGCGCACGCAGCATCCTTGCGTACCAGCCTGATCGCCCTCGCTCTTGCAGCCGTGGTACAGGGGTTGGCGCTCGCAAGCATCGTACCGTTGTTCTCCTCCATCCAGACCGCCACGAATACAGGGGACATCCTGACCTGGCTGGTGATCATGACCCTACTGATGGTCTTGGCCACGTTACTGCGCTGGCGTGCGCAGAATTTCGAGTTCAACGGCGAACTCGCTGCGGTGAACCACACGCTGCGTACGCGGCTCGGCGAGCAATTGCGACGCATGCCACTGGAGCGACTACAGGACAAACGCACAGGCGAGATGACCGAGCTCCTGCTCGGCAACGTCGATGAAAACCTGAATTACTCCCTGATGATCATCGATCTCATCATGGTCGCGGTGCTTACCCCTCTGGCAACAGCCCTGGCGCTACTGGCGGTGGATTGGCGTCTTGGTCTGGCACTGCTGCTGATCTTTCCGATCATCGTTCCGCTCTATCGCTGGCGCCGCCCCGCCTTTAGCCGCGACAAACGGTCGCTGGCCGAAGCTCATGCAGGCACCAGCGCGGACATCCTCGAATACACCCAGGGGCTACCTGCCTTGCGTGCATCCCGTGCGGCGGGCGAGAAAGCCGAGCGCCTACATACCGGCTTCGAGGAGCTGGAGCGCATCCAGGCCGTCAGCCACCGCAAGAGTGCCGGGCCCAATGGGGTAGTCAGCGGGGTGGTGGAAGTCGGACTGCTGCTGATTCTCGCGTCCGGCGTAGCCTGGGTCGTCTCGGGCACGCTCAATGTAGCGGTATTGGCGGCGGTGTTCGTCATCGTGGCGCGTTTTTCCGAGCCGCTTTCCACGTTCGTGATGTACACCAGCATGCTGGAGTTGATCGAGGCCGCGCTGGAGCGCATCGAGGCGCTGCTTGCCATTCCGCCCCTGCCACAGATCGAGCCCTGCGCCCGGCCGGATCATCATGAAGTGCACTTCGAGCACGTCACCTTCCGCTACGCCCAGGCCGATACACCATCGCTTCGTGATTTCAGCGCCACGCTCCCGGCCAGGGGCCTCACTGCCCTGGTCGGTCCGTCCGGCTCGGGCAAGACGACGCTGGCGCGTTTGCTGATGCGGCACGCTGACCCTCAGGAAGGGTACGTCGCCATCGGTGGCGTGGATGTCCGCGCGATCCGCCCCGACGAACTCAACGCCATGATCTCGGTGGTGTTCCAGGACGTGTACCTGTTCGACGACACAGTACTGGCGAACATTCGCATGGCCCGCCCCGAGGCGACCGACACCGAAGTGGAAGCCGCGGCCCGAGCCGCCCATTGCCTGGACTTCATCGGGCGCCTGCCGATGGGCTGGCATACCCGCCTGGGCGACATCGGGAGCCGTCTGTCCGGTGGCGAGCGCCAGCGTGTCTCCATCGCGCGGGCTCTGCTCAAGGATGCGCCCATCGTCATTCTCGACGAGCCCACGGCCGCGCTGGACACCGAGAGCGAGGTGGCCGTGCAGCGGGCCATCGATGCACTGGTACGGGACAAGACCGTCATTGTCATCGCTCACCGCCTGTCGACCATCGCGGGCGCGGATCGCATCCTGGTGATCGAGGACGGTCGCCTCGTCGAACAGGGGCGGCACGACGAGCTACTTGCACGGGCGGGGCGCTATCGTGCCTCGTGGGACGCGCAGCTGGCGGTCAAGGCTTGGCGCCCGGGAACGGCCGATGCCGACGTCCGCGCCTGAGCGAACGACTGTTGTGGCATGGGCCGCCCCACTGCTGCTCGTCAGCCTGGCGCACTTCGCCGCGCTGGCATGGCTGAGCTCGACGGCGCATCGCCCGGTCCAGCCGGTCGTCCCGTCGTCCATCGCGGGCAAGCTGGTATCGGCGCCCGCGCCCCCGACACCCACGGAGGTGCCGGTCAAGCCAGAACCTCCGCCCCCCAGGCCCGCGCCGCCCAAGCCAACTCCCGCGCCGAGGGAGGTCCCCAAGCCGTTGCCGCCGACGCCAAGCGGGCCGCCATCCCCGCGCGCCGTGACGGCACCGCCACCGGAGCGGCCCGTCGTACAGCAGACGGCCGCGCAGCCCGCCACCGCCACCGCTTCCACTCCACCGGCGGCCTCTCCCGCGCCCCAGGCGGAAGCGAGGGAGGTGCCACAAGCCGTCACGCCGCCGCGTTCGGACGCCGCGCACCTGAACAATCCCCCACCACCGTATCCGTCACTGTCCAGGCGGCTGCGCGAGGAGGGTCGAGTGGTGCTGGACGTATACATCCTGGCCGATGGCCGCGTGGGCGAGATCAGGCTCAGACGCTCCAGCGGCCATCCCCGTCTGGATGAGGTGGCGCTCGATGCGGTGCGCCGGTGGCGCTATGTGCCGGCGCGGCGAGGCGACGAGCCGATCCCCTTCTGGTACGTGCAGCCCGTCGATTTCCGCCTGGATTCGTAGCGTCGCGCGAATCGTTTTCCAACCATTACAAGGAGTCCTTCCCATGCCCGACAGTCCCTATGGTCTCGCATCGCTCTGGAACGGAGGCGACGCGGTCATAAAGGCGGTGGCCGTCATGTTGCTGATGATGTCCATCGCCTCGTGGTACGTGATCGTGACCCGCGCATGGCGCGTGGCCAGGCTGCGCCGCGCCGCGCGCACGGCGGCGGATTTCTGGCATGTGCACAGCTTCGGTGAAGGACTGCGCGTGTTCGACAGCCCGACTGGTTTCAACCCTTTCCGCCATCTGGCGGAAGAAGGCAAGGCGGCGATCGACCACCATGTCGTGAACAAGGAGGACCTTCACGGCCAGATCAGCCTGGCCGATTGGCTGACCGAGAGCCTACGCGGCGCGATCGACGAAAGCGCTGCGCACCTTCAAAGCGGACTGTCCGTGCTGGCGTCGGTCGGGGCGACCGCGCCCTTCATCGGCCTGTTCGGCACCGTCTGGGGCATCTATCACGCGCTGGTGGGCATCGGCATGACGGGGCAGGCCAGCATCGACAAGGTGGCCGGACCGGTGGGCGAGGCGCTCATCATGACGGCCTTTGGACTGGCCGTGGCGATTCCGGCAGTGCTGGGATACAACGCCCTGACGCGCGCCAACAAGGGCATTCTGGGCAAGCTCAACCGCTTCGCGCGCCAACTGCACGCCTATTTCCTGACGGGTTCACCCGTCGCTCGCCCCGGTGACAGGGATCGGGACGCGACGGCAACCGCCTCCCTTCGTTCGGCGCGGACAACCGCCAAGGCTTGAGGGGGGCGTCATGGCCTTTGGAAACGGACTCGATGCCGACGACGACATGGTCAGCGAGATCAACATGACGCCGCTGGTGGACGTGATGCTGGTCCTGCTCATCATCTTCATCATCACCGTGCCGGTACTCACGCACTCTGTGAGGCTGGACCTTCCCCGGGCCGACAACGCCCCAGACCTCGTTCGGCCCGAGAGCGTGACCCTGTCGATAACGGCCGATGGAGCGATCCATTGGAACGAGGAGGCGATCTCCGCTGCGGCATTGGAATCCCGGCTGCTGGCCTCGGCGGGGCGACAACCCCAGCCGGAAGTATTCATCCGCGGCGACCGCGAGGTGGCGTACGAGAACGTGGTCAGGGTAATGGCCGCCGTGCAGCACGCGGGGATTCTCAAGCTTGCCTTCGTCATCGAGCCGGGGACGTGACGGGTGCTGCGTGCCTCACGGGCAATCCGGCTCATGGCCGATGAAACGGGGCTTGAGAAGCGCCGGTCGCGTGTCCCGGCGATCCTTGCGCGCAGGGAGGAGACCGCGGACCGCCAGTCCTGATGGAGAAGGAGGAGATATGGACCTTCGACATCTTCGCGACGCCTTTCATGGCCTTGACCAGTTCGCCCTGTGTGTAGGGCTTGGGCGGCAGGGTCTTCAGCGCCTTCAGATCGATATTGCCGACCTGGCAGGACAATCCGGCTCGCAGCGCCGGCAGCACTTGGCTGCGCTGGGCATCGTCGCCATCCGCGTCGCTTTCCTCCGGCGCCGTCAGCACCTGGCGCCAGCCGGCCACGGCGATCTGCTTGCCGATGGCCAGCAGCGACTGCCCACCGCACGCGAGCTGTGCCACCGTCCGGTCGAACTCGTGGTGGGGCAGGAACTGCGCCAGGTAATGCGCGCGGATCAGTCGGTAGACGGCCAGTTCCTTGTCGTTCATGGCCGATAGGTTGGCCGGTTCCAACGTCGGGATGATGCCGTGGTGCGCCGTCACCTTGCCGTCGTTCCAGGCACGCGAGCGCTGGGTCGGGTCCAGGCGGTCGATCAACAGGCGCAGTCCGGGATCGGTCTTGACCAGACTGTCGAGAACGGTCGGTACCTCGGCCAGCATGCTCTCGGGCAGGTAGCCCGAGTCGGAGCGCGGGTAGGTCGTCGCCTTGTGCGTCTCGTATAGCGCCTGCGCGATGTCCAGTGTCTCCTGCACGTCCAGGCCCAACTGCTTGGAACACACCTCCTGCAGCGTGCCCAGATCGAACGGCAGCGGCGGACCTTCGCGCACGCGCTCCGTCTCGACCGACACCACCTGGGCGCTGCCGGCGGCACGCATGCGATCGGCGGCCTGCTGGGCGACCGGCTGCTGTAGGCAGCGGCCAGCGGCGTCCGTACAACCCTGCGGCGGCGTCCAACTTGCGATAAAGGATTGGCCGGCATGAGACAGCTCGACCTCGACGGCCCAGAATGGCACCGAGACAAATCGCGCGATCTCGCGATCACGATCCACCACCAGCTTCAGCGTCGGCGTCTGCACCCGGCCCACCGACAGCACGCCGGTGTAGCCGGCCTGACGACCGAGCAGCGTGAACAACCGGCTCAGGTTCATGCCGATCAGCCAGTCGGCGCGACTGCGGGCCAGGGCTGAGTAGTACAGCGGCAGCGTCTCGGCCGACGGCTTCAGCGCGCCCAGTGCCTTGCGGATCGACGCATCGTTGAGCGCCGACAGCCACAGGCGCTGGATCGGCCCGCGATAGCTGCACAGGTCGATGATCTCGCGGGCGATCATCTCGCCTTCGCCTTCGCCTTCGCCTTCGCCTTCGCCTTCGCCTTCGCGATCGGCGTCGGTGGCAATCACCAGCTCGCTGGCCCGGCCTACGAGCTGCCTGACGATCTTGAACTGCACGGCGGTCGCAGCCTTGGGCTCGACACGCCAGCGCTCGGGGATGATGGGCAGGTGCTCAAGAGTCCAGCGCTTGTAGCGCTCGCCATAACCCTCGGGCGGAACTGCTTCGACCAGATGACCGATGCACCAGGTCACGACGATACCCGCACCGCTGTAGCAGCCGGAACCACGCTGGCCGGCGCCCAGCACACGAGCGATGTCCTTGCCTTGCGAAGGCTTCTCGCACAGGAATACGCGCATGTTGAAGCCTCCTCGGGAATGTGCGGTTCATCGGATGGACAACAGCATGGCTGGGGCAGGTGAGACCGGCAGCAAGGAAGCCGGACGGCATGGACACCGAATTGTGATCGGCTGAGGAATGGTTGCCGCAGTGATAGATGCGGGTCGCGGCAATACGAGGGACGGGAGATTCGTGTCGGGAGGGCGGCCTGGAACTCGGTGGACCGCAGTGGAACCATCCCCAGGGGATGGCCCACTGGTGCAAGGCAGGCGTCTGACGGTTGCTACAGCCGCCCGCGATGTTTGGTCACTGGTCTCCGGTGGGTTTGGCGCCAAGCGTCACCGTCTCGATGCGGTACGGCAGGATGCCGATGCGCCGGGCCTTGATCTTGACGGTGACGCGCTCGTTCTCATCGGCGTCCTCCCATTCGTCGCGCACGGTACGGCCTTCGACCAGAACGCGCATGCCCTTCTGGTACAGCGATTGCCAGTGTTCGGCATCGCGATGCCACAGCTCCACCGGCGCCCAGAAGCCGCCGCGGTCCTCGTATTCGCCATCCTTCTTCGGGATGGGGTTGTCGAAATAGACGTTCAGGCGCAGCAGCCTGCGCGGTTCATCGTTGCCGTTGGGGAATTCGCGGTACTCCGGCGCAGAACCGATGTTGCCTTCGCCGACGAAGTGCGTGCTCATGGTGACTCCTTGGGGATGGTGGAAATGGACGCGGCATGCCTGTGGACACGTCGCAGATAGGTCGCCTCGGCCTGTGTCATCCTGCTGGCGCATTCCAGCGCAAGGCGGGCGGTGCTGTGGGTCAGGCTGATCTGCATGTTCAGCGCGATGCGCTGCAGCTCCATCGCATACAGGTCGTCGATCAGCGAGGCCGGTGTCGCGGAGCGATTGAGCAGCGACTCCCACAAGGCCACGCCCATGGACGAGCGGTCGAGGTTGCGCCAGCGCAGGAAGGTCGTCCCTGCGCCAGTCGTCTGCTGGGCCAGTTGCACATCGAGCAGATTGAAGGGGTAGGCGCGCGCCTGCGGTAGCACCTGCCGTTGTGCCAGGACGATCAGCTCGTCGCGCAGCGCCATGCACTGGCTGGCCCAGGCCTCCAGACTCCCCTTACCCTTAAAGGGTTGTAAAAGGCCCTTTAGGTAGCCTGCGTGTTTCAGTCGCTGGAAGTCCGCCTGTCCCAGCGGGATGAAGCGCGCTGGATGGCCGGAAGAAGAAGGTACCGTCATGCGTTGGCGCCCTCATCGTCCCGTCCAACGGCGCCGCCTGCGTCATCGGCCAAGCTTGATTCAGAGGCATCCGCACCCGATGCTTCAGGCCGGGTTCCCCGCCGCGCGATGGGTGGCGCAAAGCGCGAACGGAGTGTGCCTTCGAGCACGTCCTGCGGCAGCTCGCCGAACTTCTCCAGCGCCGTCCGCGCCACAGCGTTCTTCGCCGCGAAGTCGCCGCGCGTCGCGCCGGAATAGCGGTACTGCTGCGCCAGGGAGAACAGGCTGCGCAGCGCATGCGCGCCATCGTTGAGCCAGCGCTCCAGCGTGCTGCGGTCGATCAGCGCCGTGTGATGCGCCAGGATCAGCTTGCGCGCCAGGTCGTCGTAGTCGGCCAGCAGGTACACCGCCATGAAACCGAGCTGCGCGTTGACGAACAGCGGCAGCTTCACCGGCTGCACGTTCATGTTCTCGCCCAGGGACAGCGCGGGTGGCACGTCATCCAGCGCCTCATCCACCTGTTCGCGCAGCGCTTGCAGGCTGGCCTTGGTATCGGCCAGCTTGTCCTCGATGCGCAGCATCCACCAGTCCGAGTAGGGGTCGTCCTGTTCGGCGCCGCGCTTCATCTTGTTCATCACGCTGATGAAGCCGTTGAGGCCGACAATGCCGGGGCGCCCCTCGGCAGGTGCGCGGCCATGCCAGATGCGCGAAGCGTGGTGGGTATGCAGCGTCAGCGACATCGCGCTGCGCAGCGATCCGAGATTCAGCTGCAGGGGTTCGTTGGCCATGGAGACGACTCGCGATGAATGAACGAGTCGCCAGCATCGGCATCAACCGGAAGGCCGTCAGTCAACAAACCGCATTCAACGGCCGCCCGGTTTGCCCAACGCGGAAGGCCACGTGTGCCGCCTATCCCCTGGGGATAGGCAAATGCGGGCCGACGCCAGAATGCTGAAGGCAGGAGATGGCCTGAGCGATGCCAGCCTGAGGCATGGCTGGCGGCAAACCCGGTGCGATTCGCTATATCTCTGGGATCCCCTCCTGGTCGTCCAAGAGCGCAAAGGCCGCATCCTGCATAGGGCGTCTATCCAGCGCCACAGGAACACTTCTCTCAGGCAATGCACGCAGCAGCTCACGGAAATAGTCCAGACCGCCCCACTGGCTGGCATCGCCGATCACGTACAACCGACATTGAGCCCGGGTGACCGCCACGTTGAGCAGGTTCGGCTTGCTCGCCGCCCAGCCGCGGGCGCCCGAACCGGCTTGGCCTGGGGCCGTACCCAGCACCAAGAAGACGATGTGCGCTTCCTTGCCCTGAAACGTGTGGACGGTGCCGTAATCGATGCCACCGTGCGCGCGAATGCGTTTGCCGCACGCCTGGGCGACCTTGCGGAAGGGCGAGATCACGTAGACCTGGGTTTTCCCACTTCTTTCGCTCTGCAATCGCGCCAAGCAGTCGAGCAGACAGGCGATTTCGTCCTCCGATACAGGGTGGTCCACCCGGTTTGAGCGCACGTCGAACCATGCGCTTTCGCCCAGGCCGCAGGAGAACTCCCAGGGCGCCGGCTGGCCCGCTTCGTCGACACGCCCCTGTACCATTTGACCCGCATAGGCGATGCGGTTGGCCACCGAGAACATCGGGTCGTCGCAGCGGCGGTGGGTGCGTAACGGCATGCCGGTCCACAGACGTTCGGGCGCGTCGTTCGGGGACGAACTGCTGGTTTTCTCGACCCAGGAGCCGAAGGGTGTGATGCGATCCGCCAACGTCTGCACCGATTCGTCGATGGGCGACCAGTGCGGTGCCACGTCGTGGCGGCGACGCAGCTCCTCCGTCAGGCTGCGCGGAACGGTGAAAACCGGCTCGATCTGCAGGGGGTCGCCGACAATGACCGCCCGTCGGCTGCGCCAGATCGCACCCGCCGCCGACTGCGGCGTGGCCTGACCCGCCTCGTCGATCAGCAGCCAGCCAAGGCTGTTCTGACCCATGCCGACGAACAGCCGATCAAACGAAGCGAGGGTCGTGGAAACGACCGGTATAACGAAGAAGAAGGCGTCCCACAGCAGCGGACGGTGCTCGGGAGACAGCTTGTCGCGCGAGCCGCCGGTGAGCATGCCGTTCACCGCCCGCAGGTTAGCGATGAACTTGCCGGCGTTGGCTAGCACGGTAAGGCGGTGCAGATCCACCGCCTGAAGGAACAGCTTGGCGCGCAGTTCATCCAGCTTGGGGCCGACAGCGACGCTGGCGCGGTGACGTGCGTCGGCCGGCAAGGCCCAGAACTGGGCGTCGGGGAAGTGCTTGGCACCCATCGCGTAGCCGGCTTGCAGCGCTCGCCGATGGGCCTCCAGTTCCCGCTCCAGCGCAGCCCGCGCGGAGGAGGCGGCTTTCTGACGCTCTCGTTGCTGTCTCAATTGGGCTTCGGCTACCGCTACTTCCTTCGACATTTCCGCGAGGGTGGCCGCAGCATCAGCCAAAGCCTGGGTCGGTGCCTCCAGCGATTGCCGCAAGACCGCCATCCGGCGGGTCTCGCGGCCAAACAGCTGCATCAAGCGGTCCCACAGGTTGGGTGGCGTTCCGGCACACAGTTGCTCCAGCACAATCCGACTCCCTTCGACGACAGCGCGCTGGGTGGCCACGGCTTCACGATGTCGTGCAAGGGCGAGCTCGCGGGCCTGAATATCCTGGCCAAGTGCTTCCTCTTCGGACAAAAGGCCGTTCAGCCGGCTTCGCTCGTCGTCGATGTGCAGGGCAGCCTTCTCGGCCCGCTCCAACACCTTGCGACAGCGCTCGAACTCCGCCTGCAGCGCCAGGAAGGTCTGCCTGGCCTTCTGCCATTCGTCCTGGTACCGCCGGTAGTCATCGGAGGCCACCTCGAGAAGCTGCTTCATTGAGGCCGGCCGATCATCTGCAGGGGATGGCTCTTCAGTTTCCTCGTCTGCCAGGTCGGCGCCGGCAAGTTGTTCGTCTCCCTGCGCCTCCTCGGCTTGGCGTTGAGGCAGGTATTCATCGCGAAAGAAACCTTGCGCGAACGAACGCCGGTTGCCGGCATTGCCCAGGGCTGCGGCGATCACACCCCATGTCTCTATGGGCTGCTTGTCCTCGTCCAGAACCTTCTGCGCACGGAAAACCTCGTGCATGACATCCGCGAAGTAATCCGCCGAACCGAACTCGTCCGCGACCTTCTTGCGCGCGGGCAACTCCTGGGTGATGTTCTTGACCGCGTTGTTGTTCGTGCTGGTCACCACGATCGAGGTGCCGGCAACCACTTCAGCCTTGAGCGGGAAGAAGCCCTTGCCCGCAACTGTCATCTTGTCCTCGAACAAGGCAACCGGACGATTCAGTGCGGCGATTCGCCGGGCTCGTTCGGTGACGATCTCGGCGATGACATCGCATAGAAGCGTAGTCTTGCCAGTCCCAGGAGGGCCATTGACGCCGATCAGCCCTTCCGCCTTGCCAAGCGAGCCGATCACCTGCGAGACCGCGGCCTGCTGCGCAAGGACGAGCGGGTATTTGGAGGATGCCGGCCATCGCGCGCTGGGCAAGCGCTTCGCACTGACCAGCCCGGCCATGGCAGTGTTGTCGGTGAGGATGTCGACACGCTGGCGTTCTGGCAGCGCCGGCCCGAGGTAGGCACTCAAGGCTTTGCCGAACGGCAGTTTCTTTTCCGCCTGAGCGATCAGACGATCCAGGTCGTCCAGGTAGAACGAGTTCAGGAAATCGGTCGCGGCCTGCAGGCTGTCATCCAGGTAGCGCCTCTTGATCCGGCTTGTCCGCACGACCACACGCCAGTCCAGATTCGGATCGTTCGCCGCTTCGCCGAGCAGGCCGCGCGCGATGCTCAGTTCCTCATCGAGATCCTCCCAATCCAGGATGGCCTCGGTCGGAGCGCGGTTCGCGGCATTGGCGGCGGCGCCTTCCTGTTCCTGATTCTCTGGGAACTGGTGGCGACGTTGGGCGAATTCCTCTTTCGCGCGTTCCAGGCGGGCGTTGATGTTGTCCAGCGCCTTTGTCTCCCGGAGTGCCGCCACACCGTGCGCAAAGCTGGCTGGAAGGTAGCTGTCGGGTTTCGGTCGTCCCAGTTCATCCACTACGAAGGTCGCCAGCCAACCATTGCCAGTCACACGCTGGCGCTCGCGTTCGCTCAGGTCGCGATCTGGGAAAATGCCTCGGAGCAGCAGCCGAGACAGGTCTTCCGTGTCAGCCACGCCCAGATAGACGACATGGACGTAGCCAACCGTGTCCGTGGGGGCGAATTTCCCTGACTGCCAGGGCAAGGATTTGCCACGACGAAAAGTGTCGACTTTTGTCTGGTCGCTGCTATCCCGCTTGGAAGGGGCTGTCGGGATGTTGAAAATCTCAAGGTCGCGCCAGAAGCGCAGGACGCGCAAAGATTCGTCGTTCGCGGTGCTCAAGTCTGGACCTCACCTGTTCCAATTGGCGCATGCTCCTCGGTGATGTACGGGCACTGGCCTGATGACGATCGATTTTGTCTATGAGAAGCATTGGAACGCCATGATAGCCGTCCATGGACGAAGGGGCCATTCAGTCAGGGGCGAACGGGGTTTGCGGGAGGCTCTCTATTTCGATGCGGAGGATGACCGGCGGTAGTTGCTCCGTCGGTGAGGCGTCAAGGTCCAGTTCACCGCGAAAGTACGGTTCCGGCCGGACGGTAGGTCCGGAATCACCGTAATCGCAGCTTTCCCTTTAGTTGGGCGATGTGCCGCTGGGCAACTTCACGGGTGGAGGGCACGGAAGGGCTATCCCCTGGGGATAGCGTCGTTGTGGGGCCATTCTCGTGGCCAGCCTGCCCTGCCCACGCCTTGAACTCCCCACGGATCGCCTTCTGGATGATGCCGAACAGGTAGCCGGCCGGGTTTCGCACCGTGCTGCCGCGGCACCGCGCCGCCCACTCGTCAAGCACTGACTGCCGTAGAGGCTCGTCCACCTGCTGCAAGGCGATCATCGCCCCCGCCTGCTGCTCCTCCTTCAAGCGCAGGAATCGATCGGGCAGTCGCAGGTTCTGCAGCGCCTTCGCGCGCGGTACTGTACGTACTTCATCAATACGGTCCTTACGTACTGTACGGTCCTCCTTCGGATTCCGAAGAGGGGCGTTCGCCGTTCCGAAGAGGGGCTTCCTGCCCCACTTCGGATTCGTGGCCGACATCCTCCTGTGGATAACTCGCCGTCGTCCAGCCATGTCGGGCCATGTGCTGAGCCAGCACCTGCAGGCGCGTCGGCAGCGTGCGGCCGCTGAGCAGTGGATCTTCGGCGATCTCCTTCAGCGTGTGCATACCGACGATCTGCACCGCCTTGGCGGCATGGGTGAGGGCCTGGCTCACCAGACCCAGATAGTCGGGATCGAGCTGCATCGCCTCGAAGGGCGTCAGCGGTTCGTCATGCAGGACATAGAGGTTGCCCAGGATGCGGTCGGTCCTGGGGTCGCGGCGGCGACGCACCAGGCTGAGCCAGCGCGTCAGGCGCAGGAGCGTCAAGGCACGCGAGACGGTCTCGTGCGATGCCTGCGCCCCGCACGGCATCGAGGCCAGGTAAGGCCGAAGCTGATCATAGGTCGGAAAGGCCGTCACGCCATCGTCGTTGAGCTGCAGGCGGAAGATCTGCCAGGCATTGCGCTCCAGCGGCGTCAGGCGCCGGTCGAGGAACAGCGCGCGCGGCACGCTTTCATGGCGATTGCCGCTGTACAGAAATCCGTCGCTGGCCGATGCCGTGCCTTGCGCTTGCTTCAGGCCTTGCAGCGCGTCGTCGAACAGCGTCGACAGCGCCATGGGACCATCGCGCCGTGGTGCGCTGCCCGCCGCCATGGCCTACACCAGCCCCTGGTCGATCCAGTTCCTTATCGCCGCCCAAACCACCGACATCGGCAGCGTCAGGGTTTCGGCGAGGTCCATGGTCAGGTCCAGCATGGCCAGCTCGTCGTCCAGCGCGATGTGGCGCTCGGTGATCCCGGCTTTCCAGTGCTCCCACAGGGCGGCATCCTGGGCCTCGTCCAGCACGGGATGCCGCCCCTTGCGCTTGGGCAGCCCGAGGATGTCGCGCCGCAGTGCGACTTCCTGATGGGTGAGTCCGTAGAAACGGCTCACCATCTCCGTGCTCGCCCCCAGACGCAGCATGTGGTCCACCGTGGCGATTTCCCGCTCCACGTCATGCACCTGACTCAGCAACCGCTTCAGCACCTCGCGATTCACCGACACGGAGCACCACGACACCGTGGCATTGACCAACACGTTGACCAGCGCTGGATGCTTGAGTGCATCCAGTTCCTCCTCGCCAAATCCCATCGCCTTGCAGCGGCGCAGTTGGCCGTTGCGCAGATCGTGCAGCGCCTGGGCAATGGCGGCCTGGTTGAGCGGATGGGGTGACGACATGGTGCTCTCCCGCGCTCAGGAATCGTGGTCCGGGTCGGCTGACGCCGCACCGCTTTCCAAGTCCAGTAGCCGGCGCGCTAGGCGAAGCAACCGGAACAACTTCACCAGGCCAGCATCGCTAAGGCGGATGGATGCTCCGCAGCCGCCGTGCAGCAGCGGCGCCAGGTTGTCGGCCAATCGCGCGCGATCCAGCGCTATCGCGGATGCCGACGCCGCGCCCAGCGCATGCAGCAGCGTCAGCACGGCACGAGCGAAGGCCGGCAAGACCTTCGCCTGGACAAAGGTAGGGGTCACGCAGATGAAGTCGATGCCCCCTTCACTGGGTTCGATGTGTCCCGCTACGGCCGCCTCCTCGGCGATCTCACGGGCGAACTGCGCGATATGCACCCGGAGCCGGTCCGGCGCGTCCAGTCCGGGCTCGATGTACCAGACATCCGAAATCGGGTAGAGCCCACCGACCTGTACGGGAATCGCGCGCAGGGCATTGGCCTCGAAGTCGGGTAGCTTGTCGCCCAACTGGTCAGCCACCAGGCGCTGGATGGATTGCAGGCGTTCGGTGGTCGATGCAGGAGACACGATGTGCCCTTGCAGACGCTCCGCGTCGCTGTCGGCCGCGACCGGCGCAGCGCCTGCTTCCTCGACCTTCCCGCCGCCAGCCGCGGGAGCCGTGACGGTCTGTGTCGAGGGCATCTCGACAGCGGGTCCTGCCGGTGCGCCGGCCCGCTGTCCGGTAGTCGCCGCTGCGGGTGGCGGCGCGGGCCGTGGCGCCACAGGCACCGTGGGTGCGGTCGGGATCACCGGCGACGGCTCGCTGGTCAACACCCGCTGCCGGCTCTCGCTGTCGTCGATCTCCAGACTCAGCGTGTCATAGTCTGTATCCAGCAACTCGGCCATCTGGCCCACCAGTTCGTCCTGCCCCCGCTGGAGCGAGAAGGCATCCGGCTGCGTGTCGAACTGCGACAGCACATCCTGGAACAGCGAGCCGAAGTCCGCGGCGAGCCGGCGGTCCGGTGCTCTCCGTTCCCAGATGCGCTCGCACGCCCTGCGCAGCACCGCGAGCCGTTCCACCTGATGCCGGCCCAGCCCGCCGTACAGCACCGTCGGTATCGCCGGCAATAGGTGGCGCACCGCGTCCTGCATGCGGCTGATGTGCGACTGCTGCACCGGGTAGCCGTCGGCCGTCAGGCGGCGCGCCAGTTCGGACTGTGACAGGACCTCTCCGCCATTTTCCTGCTCGTACAGCGCGCGTGCCTTCTCGACGCCCAGTGCCCGCTCGATGAAGGTGAGCCCACCGCGCAGTTCGTTCTCGGCCAGATGGCCGGTGAGCGCCACGATCTCGCCGCGTTGCGGCCAAGGTCGGAACAGACAGGCGATGCGGAAGAAGCGTTCCTCCTTCGTCTCGCTCCAAAGCTCACGCAGGATCGCCAGGCGCGTGTTGCCGCCGTTGCGGATGATGTAGTGGGCCTCTCCGGGTCGTCGCGTGATCGCGGGCGGCGCGTCCAGCCCACGTTCGCGGATCGACGCCTTGATTTCCTCGTAGGCCGGGTTGCGTGTCACGCGCGGGTCGTGGTCGTAGGGGCGCAACTGGTCCAACGTCACCACCATCGGTGTGTCGGCGATGGGGTCGCTCAAGGCTGCGGCCGTCGGGCCGCAGCGCTCGAAGCCGGTTTCCATCAGCTTGGCGGCCATGTCCCGCAGGGTCAGCTCAGCCATGACCGTTCTCCCGAGGCACCGGTCCGTCGATGGCCGCCTGTCGGTCGGCACGGCGAAGCTGCGCGCGGGCGTTGAGCCCGGCGCGGCGGTCGCCCGGCGTCGAACTGGTGTAGATCGACGCGCAGCCTGGCTTGGTGAACTTCAGATGACCGCCCGGCGTGCGCACGACGCGCCAGCCTTCGCTCAGCGCAAAATCGATCAGCGCGCGCAGCCGTTTGTGGCCGCGCGCCAGGTCACGTGTGCCCGCCATGCTTCTCGCTCCCCGATATGCCTCTCGCGTCATGCCGACCAGTCACGCACTCAAACCGTTCCCGCCACTGTGGAAACAGTTCGCCGGCGAGGGTACGCATCGTCACCAGCGCAGAAGGCGCGACACGGCCGGCCGGCTGCCGGTACTCCTCCCGATGCACCGGCAAGCCTCGGGTCGCGGCGCGCGGGTGGGCTTCGATGGCCGGCACGTCGGTGTCCAGCACTCGCACGCCAGCCTGTCCCTCGAACATCTGCCGCAGCGTCTGCTGAATCAGCCGCGCATTCGCCGATACCGGATGCACCCGGTTGATGAGCAGGTGCAGGGGTGGCGGCTCAATGCCCAGATGTCGGTACGGACCGATGTCCTCGATCAGTTGCAGCGTGCCACGTCGCAGTTCGCGCGCCGCCAGAATCTCCGGCGTCACCGGCGACAGCGCCAGGTTCGAGGCCAGCACCGCCATTTCCAGCAGTACGCTGCGAGCGCCCTGGGTGTCGATCAGCAACAGGTCGTAGAACGGTGCCAGCGCCGGCAGCAGGTGTCGGAGCCGCAGGCGCCCGTCCGGCGCATGCAGCAGCAGTGTGTTCAGTTCTCCACGGTCGTCGTTCGACAGCACCAGGTCCAGCCCGGCGATGGTGGTGTGCGACACCAGTTGATCGAGGTGGCGCTCGTTGAATGCCAGCAATTCGTAGATGCCGGCGGGCGCACGCGCATCCAGGGCGAAGTAGCTCGACAGCGTGGGTTGCACGTCCAGATCGAGCAGCAGCACGCGCAGCCCCGCGTCGGCGGCGAAGCCGCCCAGGTTGGCGGCAGTCGTCGTCTTGCCCACGCCGCCCTTGGTCGAGATGATCGAGATGACCAGCATCGTCAGGCTCCTCGTCGCGTTTGATGGGGAACGGAACGAGGATCAGATGCGCTCACTGCGGCGCTCGGCAATCCACTGCTCGACCTCAAGCGAGTCCCAGCCGACCGCCCGAACTCCAAGGCGCATGGCTTTCGGGAACTTGCCCGCCTTCATCAGGTTGTAGATGTGGGCGCGCTTGAAGCCGGTCTTGGCCTCGACTTCATCGCGGCGCAGGATGCGGCGTTCGCCAACAGGCGGCGGAAGTGGCTTGTCCGACATGAGGGGCACTCCTTAGCGCTTACTGGCGCTTGTTATGCGTACCCCGTAATTGACAGGAACTCCCGGGAAATGAACACCGCAAATGCGGTTTCCGGGACCGCAGATTGGAGCTTGACGCCGGGTTTGCCGCGCTTCAGGGGCTCGATGCCTGCACCTTGCGGCGGGCCTGGGCGAACTTGGCTTGCAGCGTGCGCTCGGTGATTCCCATGAGCTTGTCGTGGTGGGCGATCAGGGCGCTGATTATCGAGTCCTGGCTGTTGAAGCTGGAATAGGGGACCCCGGACGGAGTGCGGCCGAGCATCAATGTCAACATCGCGCCGATGATGTTCAGATAGGTGGTCTCGGCACGATCGCTCAGTGGGCACAGGACGCCGGTGAGATTCGGTGAACCTTGCTTCTTCTGCTGCTCCTGGAGTTGATGCAACTGGTGGCGACACTGCTCCAGCTGGGACTTCAACGCCTCCCGTTCCACCAGAAGTGCATGGCCGGTCTCCAGGGTGATCACCGGGTGGGTGATCCTCTCGTGGCGGGAGAAGAGAAAGGCCGGCCGCTGCTCCGGATAGGTTCGGAGCATCCACCGCTTGAGGTCGACGTGGCGAACGGTCAGATCGGGTGAGTCCCACAGGGACTTGTCGTTCATCGTGATACCGTTCAGTCCGTAGGGCAGCTCACCGTGGAAGATGGCATCGTAGATGCGGTCGGTATGCAGACGAAGCTCGCCGCAGCGCGGGCAATCCTGTATTGCAGACAGACGTCCGGGTCTGACGGTCATGAGGATGTCATCTCTGAATCGGTACAATCCGGCCCATCGGATGGCCGCGTCGATGGGGCGGTAGTACACCTCCGAAAGCGAACTCCCTTGCATGTGGTTGCCTCCCTGTTGCCCCCACCAAGGACACCTGCCTGCGCCGCATCGAAGGCTGGCGCTACGCGGCCCTGCCGAAGAATTGAGCTTCATCGAGAGGAGCCTGAATGGGGATGTCCTGCACCTTTGCCGCGCATGCGAGGATTATGACTGCGCGACGTGCTGGCAAGACTGGGAATGGGCTGATCTCGCCAATGTCTCCGACCTTGAGACAATCGGCGGCGCGATGCCACAAGTCGCCGAAATTCGGGCGGAAGCGCCTTGGGTCAGACCTGATCGGTATGCCGATAGGCTGAAACGGTATCGTGCTCAGGGATGGCACGCCCATTTGATGGAAGGGAGGCAGGCAACCCCGCGTCGTGGCTGTCCGTGGTTGTTGGTGGCTTGCCTTGGAGCGAGCGCGTTTTCCGTTCCTCAGCCAGCTGGTGTAAACTAGTCCATCAACCAGTCCTTGGACTGGTGTGGGTTTTGGAAAATCGATTTAGACTCAACAGTCTGGGAGTCGGATTCGATTCCCATCACCCGCTCCAGCTTCTTTCTGACGTTCTGTGTGGCGGCTCCGGGCACTTCCCCGAGCGCATGCAACCAGTGTCACCCTTCGGTCGTCAGCTTCGCGTGGTCGTGTGCGGCCTACCGCGAACGCTTCCGCAGTCGCCAGTGCTGAATCGATTTTGCGTGCCTGGAAAAACGGCTGAGGAGGCGTGAACGGGAATGTCTGATTGTTTGGTGGTCGGGGGCGGGCTCGTCGGCATGCTGACCGCGCGGGCACTTGCCGAGCGTGGACTGGACGTGACCCTGATCGAGCGCGGCGAGCCCGGCCGCGAGGCTTCATGGGCCGGCGGCGGCATACTCTCCCCTCTCTATCCCTGGCGCTTCCCGGACCCCGTTACGCGTCTGGCTCGGTACGGGCAGGCGTATTACCCGGATTTGGCCCGCCGCCTGCACGAGGAAACCGGCGTCGACCCCGAGTGGCTGCCCAGCGGCTTGCTGATTCTGGATGACACGACGCAAGCACCCGACTGGGCGCTGTGTCATGGCGTCGAGCTGGAGATGTTGGACGCGGAAGGCGCCGTGCGCTGCGAGCCGGCGCTGGCGGCCGGCGTGACGAAGTGGGCCGCGTGGTTGCCGGGCGTGGCGCAGATGCGCAATCCACGCCTGGTACGCGCTCTGCGCGAGAGCCTGGGCGGCTGTGGAATTACCGTCGAGGCGAACAATCCCGTGTTGGGACTGAGACACGCGAACGGCCGGATTCGAGGCGTGGATACCGAGCGGGGCGAGTGGCAGGCGGAACGTGTCGTGCTGGCCGGCGGCGCGTGGAACGCGGCATTGCTGGGCGACCAGCTCGACGGGCTGGAGCTGCGCCCGATTCGCGGGCAGATGCTCGTTCTGCGCGGCGAGCCGGGTGCGCTGCGCCGTATCGTATTGCATCACGACCGCTACCTGATCCCGCGCGCCGATGGGCGTATTGTCGTCGGCAGTACCTTGGAGGACGTCGGCTTCGACAAGAGTACGACCGAAGAGGCTAGGGAGGAGCTGCTGGCCGCGGCTTGCGGGCTCATGCCGGAGCTGGCGGGCTGGGCGGTCGAGCGTCAGTGGGCGGGGCTGCGGCCCGGTTCGCCTCAGGGCGTGCCGGTGATCGATGAGCATCCTCGTATCAAGGGGCTCTACGTCAATGCCGGGCATTTCCGCAATGGTGTCGTGATGGGGCTTGCTTCGGCCAGGTTGTGCGCCGATCTGGTTACCTCGGCGCCTACCATCTTCGAGTGCGGTGACTACAGCTATCCCTCTCGAGTTGATAACTAGACTTCGTCTAAGTATTACATTAGTATTTTGGTCATGAATCCGTTCGTGCCAAGCTCCGCCGCGCCGCTTGACGAGGTTGTCGCCCGTCTGCGAGAGCACGGCATTACGCCGACCCAACCGCGCATCGAGATCGGTCGGATCCTGTTTTGCGGTCCGCAGCATGTGTCGGCCGATCAGGTGCTCGCGAAGCTGAGCACTTCACGCCGCGGTGTGTCCAAGGCGACCGTCTACAACACGCTCGGCCTGTTTGCCGAAAAAGGGCTGTTGCGTGAAGTGGTCGTTGATCCGTCGAAGCTGTTCTACGACACCAACGTTTCCCCACATCACCATGTTTTCCACACCGACAGTGGGCGCCTCGAGGATGTGCCGGTCGACCAGGTGCACGTGACCGCCCTGCCTGACCTGCCTGAAGGGCTGCGCATGGAAGGGGTGGATGTGGTGATCCGCGTCAGCCGCACCGGCACCTGATGCATCTCCCGCATTGAGACTGCGGCGGTTTTGGCTTATCCTTTGCCGCCGACTTCGCAGCCGTGCGCCAGCACGCCCGTGATATCGGTTCTGAAGCAGCGTATATGCCGGTGTAGCTCAGTTGGTAGAGCAACTGATTCGTAATCAGTAGGTCCGCAGTTCGAGTCTGCGCACCGGCACCAGATTCGCGTCACGGGTACCTGTTTGGCGGCGCGGATCCGACGGGGCCCGTCATTTCGTCTTGAAACGGTTCAAGGCCGTCTCCGACGCGTTCGATGTAACCGTACTCATCATCTAAAAAGAAATCAGCTTCTCCCAGGGAAGGTTGGGAAATACGATGGACCGTGCTGAAGCAGGGTTTGGCTGTCCCGTTTGGGTCCTGTCCCGGACCGAAGACGGCGACCGCTTTCGCCCCTCAAATTGGACCGAACGCGTAGCCGAGGTGCTTGGTGCATTCCACCCTCGCGACAAAAGGCTGGAGTATTCCGCATATCTTCGGCCCGTGTTCCACAGCGACCTGGGCCGCTGCCTGTTCGTCGATTTCCCGGCGCTGAAGGAGAAGGCGCCTGCCATCCACGATTATGTAGCCTGGTTCATGCGCAGCAACCGCCTGCAGTCTCTGCCCTGTGTGGATGGCCGCCGCCGGCCAAGTTCCGAAGGCGGCGCGATGTCGGATGAAGCGGATCAGGAACGCAACACGCTGGTCGGCTGACCTTCCCGCGGGGATTGTCCTGCGCTCCATGGCGACTGCCGTTCGTCAGTTTCGGCGCGACTTCTGTCTGCTTCCCATATATGAGTGCTTTACCCCCACCGCCCGCTCCGCTAAAGATGGACGCATGGTAAGAACAACAGTCAACCGGGGCTTTACGCTGATCGAGCTGATGGTGGTGCTCGTGCTGGTCGCCGTCTTTACGTTGATCGGCATTCCCTCCTATCGCAGCATCACCACGACAAACCGCATGGCGACGGA